>JBGTHX010000348.1:0-4146 GCA_041746055.1 Lewinella sp.
TCCTCAAGCCCATCGACCCCGACGAACTGATCCGCTCCGTGTCGCGGGTCATGGACCGCCGCCGCGCCCGCACCGAGGAGCGGCTGGAGATCCTCCGGCAGTACCAGAACCATCCGAACACCTTCGACCGGATGAGCTTCCCCGGGGTGGATGACGTGAAATTCGCCGAGATCAGCGACATCATGCGTTTCGAGGCGGAAGACAACTATACCCACGTGTTCCTCAAGGGCGGGCGCCGAATCACGGTCTCCCGCACCATTAAGCACTACGAGGACCTGCTGACCCCCTTTAACTTCTACCGGGTGCACAAGCGGCACATCGTCAACCTCAACTACATGAATAAATTCGTGAAGGGCGAGGGCGGCTACCTGGTGATGGATGACGGCGTGCGTATCGAAGTGAGCCGGCGGCGGCGGTCGGCCTTCATGTCCCAATTGCGAATGCTCTAAGAATTACTGTTAACTAGTACATAATTCATACATTGGGAACGTTCATCCCCCGGGACCCAACTCCGGTAAAGGTGCAGCTCCGGCTCTACCCCACCCTAATCATCATTCAAAGACAAGCTTCCCATGGCGCAGAAAGGGAAAAAGACTATTGAGGAACTCCGGAACGACCAGCAGGTAAAGCCGCTGGACCGGGATGCCATGGACCAGGTCACCGGCGGAAAGCGCCGGGGCGGCCACTGGTTCCGCCGCGTATGCGGGGGCATTATGCCCCAGTAGCCGCAGGCCTCCCCCGCTTCATGACTAAGCCTCAGGGGCCCGCCGTAGCGCCCGCCGGCGACCCCGACCGCATCCGGGTCATCCACTTTCTTCTTAACGATTACGTGTACACCCGCCCCGGGGAAGCACGCGAACTGCTGCGCGAGCAGGCCATCCTCCTGCGCCGTCACGCCGAAGAACTCGCCGGACTCGAGCACGCCACCGGCCACGACTACCAGTTGAGCCACTACCTCCACCTGGCCAACCTGGAAAGCCAGGAATACCGCCACCAGGCCGCCCGGACTCCCTTCGCCGCCGCCCTCGAAATTGCCGAAGCGCGGGGCGACGTCTCCGAACGACTGGAAGTCTACCTCGCTTATACCGGCCACCTCAGCAATCTCGGCCAGATGGAGGCGGCCAGCGATTACCTGGACCGCGCCCTGCGGCTGCTGGACTCCTACCCCGGCGACCGCTTCCGCGCCCACGCGGCCTGCCGTCACGGCTACCTCTACCTGCTTTTCTTCAGTTACCCCAAGGCAACCATGAAGTTTCTGGAGGCCGAGACGCTCTTCGAGGGGGGCACCTTCGAACTCACGCCCCGCGACCACTACTTCTACTCCCTGACCCAGTCGGGCATGGGCACGATCTACCAGAACAGCGGGGAGAGCGACCTGGCGATCGAGGCCTTCCGCAAGGCAATCGCCCGGTGCGAGGGAATCGGCCTGCGTGCCCGCCTTCCCTGGCACCAGCTTAACGTAGGAAAAGAACTGATCGCCAACGGCGAATACGAGAGTGCCCTGGCCTACTTCCGCACCGTCATCGACAGTGAGGCCAACGGCTCCACCCGTGCCCTGGCCGCGGCCTACGCCAACGTTGGATTCTGCTACCACCACTTGGAAGACCACGAGCGCGCACGGGGCTACCTGGACCGCGCCGAGGAACTCTTCCGCGCCGAGCCGGAGCCCGACCGCGTGGAACTGGCCAGCATCGGCTTCATGCGCGCGACCCAATTGATGGATGCCGGCCGCTGGCGCGAAGCGGTGGAGCAACTCCACCGCACCCTGCCCGAGGCGGAAGTCGACGAACAGACCAACGATCCCCAGCGCCTCAGCATGGCCGCCGATGCCTACCTCTACCTTTCGCTCACCCACGCCGAGCTGGAGGACTACGAGTCCGCCTACCATTACCACTGCACCTACGACCGCTACAACCGCCGCTTCCACCAGCAGGTCGACAGCCTGCGGCAGCAGCAATTCGCGGCCCAGTTCCGCGCCGAGGCGCGGGAGCAGGAGAACCGGCAGCTTAAGCTGCGCGCCAGCCAGCTTAAGCTCAAGGCGCTGCGCGCCCAGATGAACCCCCACTTCCTCTACAATGCCCTGAATAGCATTCAGTCGTTCATCTCCACCAACGATGCCGCCACGGCCACCAAGCACCTGGCAAAATTCGCCCGGCTGATGCGGCAGAGCCTCGAATACGCCAACCGGGAGTACATCAGCCTGGAGGAGGAGCGGAAATTCCTCAGCGACTACCTGGAGATCAACCGCCACCTCCGCTACGAAGGCACCCTGACGTACCACCTCTCCCTGCACCCCGACCTGGAGGAAGACCTGATCGGCGTACCCACCATGATCCTCCAGCCCTACGTTGAGAATGCGATCGAGCATGGTCTGCGCGGTCAGGCCTCCGGCCACATCGAGGTCGAGTTCCTGCCCGAGGACGACGACCACCTGCTTGCCCGCGTCACCGACAACGGCATCGGGCGGGAACGGGTGCGTGAGATCCAGGCCCGCGACGCCACCCGCCACGAGCACCAGTCGCGGGGTACCCAGATCACCGAAGACCGGCTCCGCCTGCTCTCGGAGGAGGACCGGGAATGGGTCACCATCACCGACCTGTACGACGAAGCGGGAGTCGCCCGGGGTACACGGGTGGAGGTACATATTCCGATCACCGATTTACTGTCCCGCCGCGGCACCTAGGCGGCAGGCTGTACCTTACCGACAGAACCACCTTTCCCGATGTCCCTTAGTACGTTTCGCCACAAGGTCCATGAGATAATTTTCGAAGCCGATACGCGGGCTGGAAAGTTCTTTGACATCTCCCTGCTGGTACTGATCTGTATTTCTATCCTGGTCGTCATGCTGGAGAGTTCCTCCGACTACAACCAGCAGTACGGTCTCTTCTTTTTCTACATCGAATGGTTCCTCACCATCGTATTCACGATCGAGTACCTCCTTCGGCTTTGGGTGACCTTCAAGCCCATAAAGTACGCCCTGAGCTTCTACGGTATCGTGGATATCCTGGCCATCCTGCCCTCTTACCTGGCCATTTTCTTGAGTACCAGCCAGGGATTTCTGATCATCCGCATCCTGCGGCTGATGCGGATCTTCCGCGTCTTCAAGCTCGGACAGTACCTCAACGAAGGCGATCAGCTTGGCCGCGCCATCGCCGCGAGCCGCAACAAGATCCTGGTTTTCCTCTTCGCCGTCACGATCCTGGTCATCATCGTCGGGGCGTTCATGTACCTCATCGAGGGCGGCAGCAACGATGGCTTCTCTTCCATTCCCCGGGCCGTCTATTGGGCGATCGTCACCATCACCACGGTGGGCTACGGCGACATCACGCCGCAGACACGCATCGGACAGTTCGTATCGGCCATCGTTATGATCCTGGGCTATGCCATCATCGCCGTGCCCACCGGCATCGTGACCAATGAAATGATCTCCGCCAACAAGAAGGACGCGGTAAGCACGCAGGTGTGCCGCTACTGCTCCCGCGAGGGACACAGCGAGGATGCGGTCTACTGCAAGTACTGCGGCGGGCGCCTCAATCCGTAGCGTTGCCGGTGTGGAGAATTACGGTCAGTACCTCGGAGGTAGAGATGACGCGGGCATCCGGCTCCCACCGCGGCAACTTCACGCGTACCCCTCCCGGCGCGTTCTCCCGTCCTGCTGGTGGCTAGTAGCAGCTGCGAATGATCTGACGCGCGAGCAACTGGTAACCCCGCTCGTTGAAGTGGATGCCGTCCTCGCTCTGGGCCAGCACTTCGTCTCCGGGCCGTTCCTGCCAGTCGACCAGACAGAAGCCGCGGTCGGCGGCGATTCGGCGGATCTCGTCGCTGACGGTGGCCGTACAGGCCTTGGCGCCCTGAAATTCCGCGCTCACCCGGTCGTCGGGCCCCACCGGAGGGGGCGTCAGCAGCACGATGCGGGGAAGTTCCTGCCCCCGTTCCTCGAAGAAGCGCTCCGTGCGGTCCAGGAGGGTGACCAGATTTTCGGAGATCTCGCTCTCCCGGTCGGAGAATTTATCCTTGCAGTCGTTGGTGCCGAGGCCGATGAGGATCTCCTCCACGCCCCCCATTTCCGCGTAACCAAGGCGCAGGTAGTTACTCAAGTTCTCGAGGGTGTTGCGGTCCACGTCGCCGTGGTCGGTAAAGCCGAAG
>JBGTHX010000349.1:0-17588 GCA_041746055.1 Lewinella sp.
GGATGGTCAATACGAACACGGACATTCACGAGACGGCCTTTACCGTGAGCATCGACCTCATCGGCCACGGCTGCAGCACCGGCATCAGCAGCTATGACCGGGCCACCTGCATGCGCCGCCTGACGGAACGCAGCGCCCGGCCCTCCGACTTCGCGCGCCCCGGCCACGTTTTCCCGCTCCGTGCGGTGAAGGGTGGCGTACTCCGCCGTACCGGACACACCGAGGCGGCCGTGGACCTGGCCCGCATGGCCAATCTCTTTCCCGCCGGCGTAGTAGTGGAGATCCTGAAGCCCGACGGCACCATGGCCCGCATGCCCGAGTTGCTCAAGCTGGCCGAACTCCACGACCTGAAGATCGTGACCATCGAAGACCTCGTGGCCTACCGCCTCCGCACCGAGCGCCTGGTGGAATGCGAATTCAGCATGGACCTCGAAACCCGCTACGGCCCCTTCCGGCTCCACGCCTACCGGCAGACCACCAACGAAGACGTACACCTTGCCCTCACCCACGGGGAATGGCAGATCGACGAGCCCGTCCTCACCCGCGTGCACAGTAGCACCAGTTCCCGTGACCTACTGCACAGCCTGCTAAGCGGGTACAGCACCGGACTGCACGGTCCGCTCGAAAAGATCACCGAGGCGGGTAAGGGTATCCTGCTCTTCATGCGCCCCCACCAGGATGCGAACGACATCATCGCCGGACTGCGGTTGCTCAAGTCGCGAATGCAGGACGGCAAGGCCGTACAACCGCCCGAATTGCGCAGTGAAGAGCAGCGGGATTTCGGTATCGGAGCCCAGATCCTGCGCGATCTGCGCGTCAACAAACTCCGGGTCCTCAGCAACGCGCCGAAGCAGCGCGTCGGGCTGGAAGGCTACGGCCTGGAGATTGTGGAGTTCGTGTCGATGTAATTTCGGCGTGGACCACCAGGTTTGGGTGAGTGGTTTGGCTATGTATATTTGCCCAAAATCAGCCTACTCCTATGGGACGTGCATTTGAATACCGGAAGGCCCGGAAGATGAAGCGCTGGGCCGGCATGGCCAAGTCCTTCACCAAGGTCGGTCGCGAGATAAACATCGCCATCAAAGAGGGCGGCCCCGACCCCGATTACAATCCCCGCCTGCGTCTGGCCATTGCCAATGCCAAGGCCGTCAATATGCCCAAGGCCAATGTGGACGCCGCGATCAAGCGGGCCACGGACAAGGATGCCACCAACTACGACGAAGTGACCTTCGAGGGCTACGGCCCCCACGGCATCGCCATCCTGGTAGAGGCCACCTCCGACAACAACAACCGGACGGTAGCCAACATCCGCCACGTTTTCTCGAAATACGGCGGCAGCATGGGCGTCAATGGCTCCGTCGACTACATGTTTGAGCGCAAGGGGCAGTTCCGCGTGAAGCGGGACGCCTTCAAGGGCGACCTGGAAGAAATGGAGCTGGAGCTCATCGATGCCGGCCTCGACAGCATCGAGCAGGACGAGGAGGAGATCGTGTTCTACACCGCCTTCGAGGACTTCGGCAGCTTCCAGCACGAGCTGGAAACGCGTGACATTACCGTGGCGAATGCGGAACTGGTTCGGGTACCCAGCCACACTAAAGAGCTTAACGACACGGAGGCCGAGGCGGTCATCCGGCTTATCGATATGCTGGAGGAGGACGATGACGTAGCCAACGTCTTTCACACCATGGACGAAAGCGAGGCATGACCGAAACCGTAGCTCCCCCACCCCACTTCCTCCGATTCCTTCGCGATAACTCATTTCCCGAGTGGGCCGAATGGCCCTACCGGATCTGCTCGCCCGGCCGGGTCAACCTGATCGGCGAGCACTTGGACTATACCGGCGGCCTGGTACTGCCGGCCGCCATCGACTACAGCCTCTACTTTGCCGCACGCCCCCTCGACGAGCCCGTGTGGAAGTTGCACGCCATCGACCTGGGCGAATCGGCAACGGCGCAACTGCCCGTCACCGGACGGAGTGCCGATCTCTGGGTCGACTACCTTCTGGGGATCGGTGTACAGTTCCAGGACCAGGGCCACTTCTTGCCGGGACTGGAGATCGTATTCGGGGGAGACCTGCCCCGCGGGTCGGGCCTGAGCAGTTCCGCGGCCCTCGAAGGGGGTATGGCCTACCTGCTCAACGAACTGCTGAACAACAAGCTGAGCCGGCCGGAACTCGCCGCCCTGTGTCAGCGCTCGAGCAATACTTTTCTGGGTATCCCGACCGGCATTATGGACCAGTTCGCCAGCCTCAACGGCCACCGGGACGGACCCATCATCCTGAACTGCGAGACCCTCACGAGTGAGCCCGTCAAGAACGAGATCCACGGCTATACCTGGCTGCTTACCAATAGCAAGGTCACCCACGACCTGAGTGACGGTGCCTACGCCGAACGGGTGGAAGAATGCCAGCGGGCACTGGAGACGGTACAAAAAACCTTTCTGCGGGTGCAGCACCTCAGCGCCACGCAACCCGAGCAGCTGCAAATGGTGATCGGGGAAATGGATGAGGTCGCGGCGCGCCGGGCCACCTACGTAGTGGAAGAGAATGTGCGGGTGCGTTGCGCGGTGAACGCCCTCGAAGCCGGCAGCGGCCGGGTACTCGGCGAACTGCTGAACCAGTCCCACGCGGGGCTGAGCAAGCAGTACGAAGTAACGTGCGAAGAGACTGATTTCCTCCAGGAGCGGACCGCCGCCTACCCCGGCGTGGCCGGCTCCCGGCAGATGGGCGGAGGATTCGGGGGCTGTCTGCTGAATTTCGTCCGCGAGGATGCGGTAGAAGGACTGAAGCAGGATCTGACCGAAGCCTACCAGGAGGCCTACGGTATCACCCCGGAATTCTATCCCGTCCACTTCGCGGACGGCACCCGCTTCGTCTAGAGTACGCGCTGCAGGGCCTGCTCGATGGAGGCGGCACCCCGGAGGCCGATCTCGGCGATCTTGCCGTCACGATCAATGAGAAAGGTGGCGGGAATGCCCCTGACGCCGTACTTGGCGGACGCCTCCCCGCTCCAGCGACGCAGCTCGCTCCCGTGGTTTTCCCAGAGCAGTCCGTCCTGCGCGATGGCTGCGACCCATTTTTCCCGCTGGTTTTCGCGGGCGGTGGCTACCTGCTCGGGATTGAGGCGGGCGGCCTGGCTGTCGTCAATTCCATCCAGGCTCACGCTATAGATCGTGAATCCCTGGTCCTTATACTTGTTGTACACCTTCACCACATTGGGATTTTCGCGACGACAGGGCCCGCACCAGGCGGCCCAGAAGTCCAGTAGGACCACCTTACCGCGCAGGTCGGACAGGGCGACGCGCTCTCCCTCGGGGCTTTGCAACACGAGGTCGGGGGCGGGCTGACCGGGCTGGATCAGTTCCTGGCTTTTGGCGAAGGCGATCTGCTGTTCCAGCTGACCGACGTACGCGGCGTAATTCACGCGGCTTGGATCGTCGGCGGGCAGGCGCTCAATGGCGGCCCGGTGCAGCGGCAGACCCGATTCCCCAGCGCGCTGGAGGGCGCGGTAGGTGACGTAGGCTGCCGTGTACGGGTTCTGCACCCCGGCGATCATGGTTTTGAACTCCTCGAAGCCACCCAGCCCCTGGATCTTCTTCATGGTGGTGACCGTTTCTTCTGCGGTGGCGGAGCCTTCAACGGTGAAGTCATATGTGCCAAAGCCGCTGAGGTCGCCATCGATATCTACTTCGCCGTCGATATCATCGAGGACCAGGGTCGCCTTTTGGGCACCCACCCGTATCTCGTAGAGTCCGTCCTGCAGCGCGGGATTGAAAGTGAAGGAAAAGTTACCCGCATCGTCGATGGGCGTGCTTTTGAGCATCTCCTTTTCCCCTCCGATCGTGATGCGGTCAATGTTGGCGGAAAGGCCGTTGGCATTTTCGAGGTGCACGTTCACCGTGGTGCCGCCAGCGGATTCGCTGCCGCAACCGGCCGCCAGCAGGGCGATCAGTGCGGGGAGGAAGATCGAAAGCGTACGGATCATCGTCTCTTTTTTTGTAGGAAGGAATTTCCGGCGCCTTTGGTTGAATCAGGACTCCAGGATGGCAGCCAGCGTGTCGTTGTGTCGGATCTCCCACTCTATGATCTGTCCCCAGTCCTCCCCGTCGACGGTCACGTCATCTCCGCTGACGCGGCCGATCACCTGGAACCCTACGCCATGTTCGTGCAGCAGATCCTCGAGAGCGCCTGCCTGGGATTCGTCTGCGGTGACCACCACCCGGCCCTGCCCCTCCCCGAAGAGGAAGGCATCGCGGCGGATAACCTTGGAAGTGTCGATGGTGAAGCCGTGTCCCCCCGTGATCGCGCTTTCACAAAGGGTCTGGAAGAGTCCGCCGTCGCTGACGTCGTGGGCACTTTTGACGTGTTGTCCGCGAATCGCGGCCAGAATGGCAGCGTGCAGTTTTTGCTCCTGGGCCAGGTCAAAGTAAGGAACGGTGCTGTGCTCGATCCCGTGGATGGTGCGCAGGTACTCGGAGGAGCCCAGATCCTCCTTCAGGTCTCCCACCAGGTAGATCACGTCATCCTGCCCCTTAAAGCTGAGGGACATGGTGCGCTTAATATTATCCACGATCCCAAGCATACCGATGGTCGGCGTGGGATACACCGGCTCGATGCGGCCGCCTTCGTACTGCGACTGGTTGTAGAAGCTTACGTTACCGCCGGTGACGGGGGTATTAAATGCCCGGCAAGCCTCACCCATTCCCTTGATGGCATTAACGAACTGATAGAAGGCTTCGGGATTGTAGGGGTTGCCGAAGTTGAGGCAGTTGGTAATGGCTACCGGTTGCCCGCCGGAGCAGACGATGTTGCGCGCGGCTTCCGCGACCGCGATCATCGTGCCCACGTAGGGGTCTGCATACACGTAGGCCGAGTTACAATCCGTGGTGACCGCCAGGGCCTTGTTGCTGCCCTTGACCCGCACGAGGGCAGCGTCGGAGGGGGTGTTTTCGGTAATGCTATTCGTGCGCACGGTGCCGTCGTACTGGTCGGTGATCCAGTGCTTCGACACGAGGCTGGGTGCCTTGAACAGGGTTTTGGCGACTTGGAAGAGATCTTCCGGCTCCTCCACCTGCGAGATATCGAAGCGATCGATCTGATCCAGATAGGCAGGGCGGCGGGTCTCGCGCTCGTAGACCGGGGCACCGCCACCCAAGACCAGTGGTTCGGAGGGCACGTCGGCCACCAGTTCTCCGCCGGCGTAGAATTCCAGGCGGCCGGTATCGGTGACCTCACCGATCTGCTCGCACTCCAGGTCCCATTTGTCAAAGACCGCGAGCAGTTCCGCTTCGCGTCCCTTTTCGCACACGATCAGCATGCGCTCCTGGCTTTCGCTGAGGAGGATTTCCCAGGGCTTCATGTCAGCCTGGCGGGTTGGAACCTTGTCGAGGTCGATCCGCATGCCGGTACCCGACTTGGCGCTCATCTCTGAGGTGGAGCAGGTGATGCCCGCGGCACCCATATCCTGCATGCCAACGACCGCGCCGGTGGCAATAACTTCCAGGCTCGCCTCCAGCAACAGCTTTTCCTGGAAAGGATCACCCACCTGCACGGCGGGCAGGTCATCGGCGCTGTCTTCCGTCAGGTCGGCGGAGGCGAAGGTGGCCCCGTGGATGCCGTCCTTACCGGTAGCGGAACCAACGATGAAAACCGGGTTGCCCGGTCCGTCAGCAGCGGCAGAAACGGTCTCCCCCACGTTGACGATGCCCACGGACATGGCGTTGACCAGGATGTTCTGGTTGTAACTGGGGTGGAAGTACACTTCGCCGCCGACCACCGGCACGCCGAAACAGTTGCCGTAGTCGCCGATGCCCTTCACTACGCCCGCTACCAGGTGCTTGGTGTGGGCCAGCGACGGATCGCCGAAGCGCAGACTGTTCAGCGAGGCGATCGGACGGGCGCCCATGGTGAAGATGTCGCGGTGGATGCCGCCCACGCCGGTGGCCGCACCCTGGTAAGGTTCGATGGCCGAGGGGTGGTTGTGACTTTCGATCTTGAAGGCGCAGGCCAGGCCGTCGCCGATGTCCACCAGGCCGGCGTTCTCCTCCCCCGCTCCGACCAGCAGCCGCTCTCCGTCGCGCGGGAGCGTCTTCAGCCACATGATGGAGTTTTTGTAGCTGCAGTGCTCGGACCACATGACCGAGAAAATACTGAGCTCGTTGAAGTTGGGGGTCCGCCCCATGATCTCCACGATGCGGTCGAATTCTTCGGCGGTGAGGCCCAGGTTTTTGGCAACCTCGGCGTCTACGGTAATCTGGTTTTCTGCGGCCATGTCGGGGTGTTGTCGAGCGGCAAAAGTAACCAAAATGCGGGAGCCGGCCGACGAAAACCGGACCGATCCGGCGGACGAAGCTGACAGCCACCTTGTCCTCCCTCTGACAATTTGACCGCCCGCCCGCCCTGGCACAGTGTTCGTACCCTAGGGGACGGTTGCGGACGCCGTCCGCCGCCACGAACAAACCGATTGTAAAACCTAAACACACAATACATGAAGCCGATCAATGATCGAGTAGTGGTTAAGCCCGCCCCCGCCGAGGAAAAAACCAGCGGCGGAATTATCGTCCCCGACACCGCCAAGGAAAAGCCGCAGCGCGGTGAAGTAATCGCGGTAGGTCCCGGAAAGGAGGGCAACGCGATGACCGTCAGTGTGGGCGACATCGTACTGTACGGCAAGTATGCCGGACAGGAACTTAAGCACGAAGGGCAGGACCTCCTCATTATGCGGGAGGATGACATCCTGATTATTCTCTAGGATCCGACCCACCCGTCTACCTATACCAACCAACAAAATTATATACAGTTATGGCTAAGGATATTAGCTTCGATCGCGTAGCACGCGAAAAACTCCGCTCGGGCGTCGATGCCCTGGCAAACGCCGTTAAGGTGACCCTCGGTCCCAAGGGCCGCAACGTCGTTATTCAGAAATCTTTCGGCGCTCCCCAGATTACCAAGGACGGCGTCACCGTTGCCAAGGAGATTGAACTTGAGGACCCCGTCGCCAATATGGGCGCCCAGATGGTCAAGGAAGTCGCCAGTAAGACCGCAGATATTGCCGGAGACGGCACCACTACCGCCACCGTCCTGGCGCAGGCCATGATCCAGGCGGGCCTCAAGAACGTGACCGCCGGTGCCAACCCCATGGACCTGAAGCGCGGTATCGATCTCGCCACCAAGAAGGTGATCGAGCACCTGAAAGGACAGAGCGAAGTGGTCGGTGACGACTTTGACAAGATCCAGCAGGTCGCCGCCATCTCCGCCAACAACGACAACGAGATCGGCAGCCTCATCGCAGACGCCATGCGGCGCGTCAGCAAGGACGGCGTCATCACCGTCGAGGAAGCCAAGGGTACCGACACCTACGTAGAGGAGGTCATGGGTATGCAGTTCGACCGCGGTTACCTGAGCCCCTACTTCGTGACCGATACGGAGAGCATGACCACCGAGTACGAAAACCCCTACGTGCTGATCCACGACAAGAAGATCAGCAACATGCAGGATATCGTCCCGATCCTCGAGCAGGTGATCCAGAGCGGACGTCCGCTCCTCATAATCGCCGAAGATATCGAGAGCCAGGCCCTCGGCGTCCTGGTCGTGAACCGCCTTCGCGCCCAGTTGAAGGTGGTGGCCGTTAAGGCCCCCGGCTTCGGTGACCGCCGCAAGGCCATGCTGGAAGACATCGCCGTCCTGACCGGCGGTACCGTCATCAGCGAGGAGAAGGGCTACAAGCTCGACCAGACCACCGTTGACCTGCTCGGCTCCGCCGAAAAAATCACCGTGGATAAGGACAATACCACCATCGTGAACGGTGCCGGCGACGAAAGCCAGATCACCGGTCGCGTGAACCAGATCAAGCAGCAGATCGAGACCACCACCTCCGACTACGACCGCGAGAAACTGCAGGAGCGCCTGGCCAAGCTGGCCGGCGGTGTTGCCGTACTCTACGTCGGAGCCGCTACCGAAGTGGAAATGAAGGAGAAGAAGGACCGCGTCGACGACGCCCTGCACGCTACCCGCGCCGCCGTTGAGGAAGGCATCGTAGCCGGTGGGGGAGTCGCCCTGGTTCGCGCCATCGACGCCCTCGACGGACTCGAAGGTGAAAATGAGGATCAAAAGATCGGCATCGCCATCGTCCGCAAGGCCCTGGAAGCTCCGCTCCGTACCATCGTCGACAACGCCGGCGTGGAAGGAAGCGTAGTACTGCAGAGCGTACGCACCAACACGGGTAGCTACGGCTACAACGCCCGCACCGGTGAGTACGAGGACCTGAAGGCGGCCGGAGTTATCGACCCCACCAAGGTTACCCGCATCGCGCTGGAGAACGCTAGCTCCATCGCCGGCATGGTACTGACCACCGAGTGTGTGATCAACGACAGGCCCGATGCCGACGGAGGCGTGGGCGGTCACTCCCACGGAGGCGGCATGCCCGGCGGCATGGGCGGCATGATGTAATCTGCCCCGCTAAACAATTCGAAGACCCCGGTCGGCAACCGCCACCGGGGTTTTCTTATTAGACTCGCAACCACTCAGGAGAATTTTAATTTAACCCCGCATGGAATTACAAGAGGGCAAGGAAAAGTTTATCGAAGCCTGGGGCGCACTGGGCAGCTCCTGGGGCGTCACGCGCACCATGGCGCAGATCCACGCGCTACTGCTTATCGCCAACGATCCGCTGAGCACCGATGACATCATGGAGCAGCTCCAGATCAGCCGGGGTAACGTGAATACGAATACCCGCAACCTGCTCGACTGGGGGCTGGTCCACAAAAAGCTCATCCCCGGGGAGCGCAAAGAGTTCTTCATCGGGGAAAAGGACATGTCCAAAGTGGTCAAGAATATCGTCATCGCCCGCAAAAAGCGGGAGCTGGAGCCCATGCTGCATCTCCTGGACGAACTGACCGGCGTAGAGGGCCGCACCGACGAGGCCGAGGAATTCCGGGGCGTGATCCGTGACCTCAAGGTCTACAGCTACAAGGCCGATTCCGCCCTGGCGGCGCTGGTGAAGGCAGATTCCAACTGGTTCTTCTCCACCTTCCTCACCATGATCAAATGACCACTGTTCCTCCAGCGGTGCAGGAGGTTCAGGGCGGGCTCGCGGGTGCAGGGGGTCAGCCATTACCGTACGTACGGGCGTACCTTGCGCACGCTTCCGCCTACCCTGCGTTGTGGAGGGTATGAGAACTAATCCAGCTGTATGTCCAGTAAAAATATTGTAGTTGCCGTGGGCGGAAGCAGCGGCTCGTTGTACGCCAAGGTGCTGTTTGACCGTCTCAGGGAGACAAAATCAAACTGGGAAAACATCGGAGTAGTAATCACCGAAAACGGCAAGTACAACTGGAAATTCGAACTGGGCAACGAGGGCTGGCGGGACTACGGCTTTGACTATTACGGGCAGCGCGACTTCATGGCGCCCTTTGCCTCGGGGTCGGCCCAGTATGGCACCATGATCGTCTGTCCCTGCAGTATGGGGTTGATGGCCCGCATCGCCTCGGGGATCTCCAACGACCTGATTACCCGCGCGGCGGACGTTATCCTGAAAGAACGGCGCCGGCTGATCCTGGTCCCGCGGGAAGCTCCCTACAGCCTCATCCACCTGCGGAATATGACGGCGATCACGGAGGCCGGGGGCATTATCTGCCCGGCCGTCCCTTCTTTTTATTCCGGTGCCGATACCCCCGAGCAGATCGTGCGCACGATCGTAGACCGCGTCCTCGACCTGGCCGGTTTCGAACTTGACGACACCTTCCGCTGGGGGGAAGCGGAGGGTGATCCGACATCCGTCGATTAACTTTTTGTACCATGCCTCACGACCTGAAATTCGCCCTTCCCACCTTTGCCGGACTGGAAGAAGTACTCGCCGCGGAAGCCACCGCCCTGGGCTTCACCCACGTAGAAACCGGGCGACGGGTGGTGCTCGCCCGTGGGGACCGCGACCTGCTCTACCGGGCCAACCTGGAACTCCGGACGGCCATCCGCGTCCTGCTGACGATCGACACCTTCGAGGTTACCCACGAGCAATCCCTCTACGATCGCCTCCGGGCCACCAACTGGCGGCCCTACCTGGAACCGGAGGGCACGCTGTTTGTGGATGTCGTAGATCCGGGCCGCTGGTTCCGGAACACCCACTTTATCGCCCAGCTCACCAAGGATGCCATCGTGGATCAGTTCCGCGATAAGTACCAAACCCGTCCGGGCGTCGATAAGGACCGGCCGGACCTGCGCATTCACCTGCGGATCGCCGGAGAAGGCGACGTCACGCTGAGTCTGGACAGCTCAGGCGACGGCCTCCACCGCCGGGGGTACCGCCGGCAGACCGGCGAAGCCCCCATCAATGAGATCCTGGCCGCCGGACTCCTCGGCCTGGCCGATTACACCGGCGAGCAACCCTTCGTGGATCCTATGTGCGGCTCCGGGACCATCCTGGCGGAAGCGGCCATGATCGCCACCCACCGGTCGCCCGGCCTCCTGCGCTCCTTCGGTTTCGAGCGGTGGCCGGACTTCGATCGGGGCGTGTGGTCCGGCATCCGGCAGGCTGCGCTGGATCGGCTGCGCACCCCACCCTATCCGATCCTCGGCGCGGACATCGACGGAGTCGCCGTTGCCATCAGCCGCGCAACGCTCGACCGGGCAGCCGTCCTGAGCCACGTAGACCTCCGGGAGAGCCCCTTTGCAATTCTTGAGCCTCCCGCCCAAAAAGTGCCCGGTCTACTCGTTACGAACCCACCCTACGAACTGCGGCTTCAGACCGGTCGCATCGAGGAATTTTACGGGGAGATCGGAGACACGCTGAAGCAGCGGTGGGCCGGCTACACGGCCTGGCTAATCTCCGCCAACCCCGCCGCCGTGAAGCGCGTGGGGCTCCGCACCACCCGTAAAATTCCGGTGATGAACGGACCGGTAGAAGCCCGCTTCGTACGCTACGATCTCTACAAGGGATCGGCGGGAGACTAGCCTGAACGGACCGTAATGCGTAAGTTCATGGCAAATTTACCAGCATGACACGATCGTTCCTCTTTCTGCTGATCCTGAGTACCACGGCCCACCTGCAGGCCCAGGCCATTTCCGCCCCGAAGCAACAGCTGATGGAGGATATCTCTTCCCGCGAGGCAGTGCTCACCGGTATGTCGGATGAGATCTGGACGCTGGCGGAAACGGCCTTCGAGGAATCGGGCTCCGCCAAGATTCTGTCGGACTACGCGGAATCCCAGGGATTTCGGGTAGAGCGGGGACTGGCAGGCATGCCGACTGCTTTTACCGCGGAGTATGGATCCGGAACGCCCATCATCGGCATCCTGGGAGAATACGATGCGCTGCCGAGCATCAGCCAGAAAGCCACGCCCACCAAGGATCCGCTTCAGGAGGGAGAAGCCGGGCACGGTTGCGGCCACAATCTCTTCGGCGTAGGCAGCCTTGCCGGCGCGGTAGCGATCAAGGAGGCCATCGATCGCGGGGAAGTGAAGGGGACCATCCGTTTCTACGGTACCCCGGCCGAAGAGAAATATTTCGGGAAGTTATTCCTGGCGCGGGAGGGCTTCTTTGACGATTTGGACGTGTGCCTCGACTGGCACCCCGCGGATAAGATCGAGGCGGACGTGCAGAGCTCGATGGCCCTGGTGGACTTCGTTGTCGAGTTCCGCGGACAGGCCGCCCACGCCGCCGCCGACCCCTGGAACGGACGCAGCGCTTCGGATGCCATGGAGCTCATGTCGGCGGGCATCAATGCCTACCGCGAGCACGTCCGGCCGTCCGTCCGGATCCACACCCACATGCAACAGGCGGGCAACGTGGTAAACGTGGTGCCGGATTATGCGAAGTTCTGGGTCCGCGTGCGCGACTCCAAACGCGAGGGCATGCTGGCCGTATACGAACGCGTCAAGGAAATCGCCCGCGGGGCCGCTATCATGGCGAACGTCGACTACCTTACCGGACGGCCCGCCTCCCATCCCCACGAAGAAGTAGTCTAGCGGGAAGCATGGATCAGTCCGCCGCCCACCACGTCGTCACCCTCGTAGAATACCGCGCTCTGTCCCGGCGCTACTCCCCGGACATCGGCGTAAAAGTCTACGGCCACCTGACCGGCGGATAGCTGGGTGACCTGACTCAGGGTGCCGGCGTCCTTATAGCGAACCTTGGTGAGCAGCTCCAGGCCACCGTCCGGCAGATTGCCGTACTTCTGCAGCGTGACGCCACCGACCAGCATGCCATTTTTAACCAGCGATTCTAGGGGTCCGAGGGTTACCGTGTTGGAAGCGGCATCGATCTTGGAGACGTACATCGGCTCACCGAAGGCCTGTCCGAGACCCTTGCGTTGTCCGATGGTGTAAAAGGGGTAACCGTCGTGGGTACCGATCACTTCTCCAGCGGTGTTTACAAACGCCCCGCCGGCCACGCGTTGCTCCAGATCGGGCAACCGCCGCTTCAGGAAGCCACGGTAGTCGTTATCGGGTACGAAGCAGATCTCGAAGCTCTCGGCCTTCTTACTCAGTTCTTCGTAGCCAAAATCGTAGGCCAGCTGTCGGACTTCAGGCTTCGTCATGTGCCCCAGCGGGAAGCGGCTGCGGGCCATGCACTCCTGGCTCAGTCCCCAGAGCACGTAGCTCTGGTCCTTTCGGTCGTCGGCACTCTTGCGGACGTGCCAGCGTCCCGCCCCGGTCTGGTTTAGCCGGGCGTAGTGGCCCGTGGCGATGAACTCGCAGTCCATGGCATCGGCCCGCTTCAGCAGGGCGCTCCACTTGATGTGGGTATTACAGAGGACGCACGGATTTGGGGTGCGCCCGGCCATGTATTCGTCCACGAAATTGTCGATCACGTGATCGCCGAACTCGTCACGAATGTCGATGATGAAGTGGGGAAAGCCCATTTCGACGGCCACGGAGCGGGCGTCATTGATCGAATCCAGACTGCAGCAGCCGGTTTCTTTTTTTGCTCCCCCGGAATTGGCATAATCCCAGGTTTTCATCGTTATGCCTACGACCTCGTAGCCCTGCTCGTGGAGGATCATGGCCGTTACCGTGCTGTCGATGCCGCCACTCATGGCGACCAGCACCCGTCCTAATTTGCTCATATGAATTGATTTTCGCTCGGGTTCAAGGGCCCGGCCAAAACGGATGGCAAAGGTAACGGTTGACGGCGGGGCGTAGTTGCTATCTTTACCCCTGATGCCTCCATTCACCTATTACCAGCAGTTTGAGGAGATGGATTGCGGAGCCGCCTGCCTCCGGATGGTGGCGCGGGCACACGGACAGGAGTTTTCGCTCGAGGAGCTCCGGGAACGAACCCACCTCAGTCGCGAGGGCGTCAGCCTGCTCGGGATCAGTGAGGGAGCGGAAAGCATCGGACTGCAGAGCCTGGCCCTGGACGTTACCCTGGAGCAGCTTGCCGAGGAAATTCCACTACCCTGCATTCTACCCTGGAATGGGGACCATTTCGTGGTGCTGTACGGCACGGAAAAGGGGACCTTCCAGGTCGCCGACCCCGATCCCACGGTCGAACGCCGGGAAGTGGATCACGATACCCTGCGGTCAGCCTGGGCGACCGGCAGTGGCGAGGGATCCGGTCCGGTCCTGGTCCTGGAACCTACCCCCGCCTTCAAGCAGCGCCGTGCCGTCGGTAACGATGAGAACGGCATCCGCTATGTCCTTCAGTACATCCTGAATTACCGCAAACTACTGACCAATCTGGGCGGCGGGCTCGTCCTGGCGCTGCTGCTACAGCTCGCCATGCCCTTCCTGCTGCGCAGCCTGGTAGACTTCGGGATCGTGCTGCACGATCCCGATTTCATCCTCCTGGTGGTGCTGGCGCAGGGCGTGCTGCTCGGAACCATAATCCTCCTGGGTGGATTGCGGCAGTACATCCTGGTCCACATCGGGGGTCGCGTGGACGTGAGCCTAGTCAGTGACTACATCAGCAAACTGACGCGGCTGCCCATGGCCTTCTTCGACAGCCGGAGCCGTGGCGACATCTTTCAGCGACTGAACGACCACGAACGGTTGCAGGAATTCATGACGGGCCCCACCCTTTTGCGTGTCTTCAACCTGCTCAATTTCCTGGTCTTTGCGGTAGTGCTGGCGGTATGGAACCTCCCCATCTTCCTGATCTTTCTGATCGGTACGGCGGTCAATATTCTCTGGGTCGGCTACCTGCAGCGTAACCGCCGAGAACTGGATTATCGCTACTTCGAACAGTCTGCCCGCAACAAGGAGCAGCTGATCGAGATCATCGAGGGGATGGAAGAGATCAAGCAGAACGACGCCGCCCGCCACAAGCGCTGGGCCTGGGAGCGCAAGCGCGCCGGGCTATACCGCACCGGACTCAAGCTGAACCGCCTCGACCAGTACCAGCGTACGGTGGGCAACCTCATCGACACCGGAAAAAACCTGTGCATCACGCTCGTGGCGGCCCTGGCCGTGGTGAACGGCAGCTTGAGTATCGGTGCGCTGGTGGCCATTCACTACATCATGGCGCAGCTCCGCAGCCCCATCGAGGACCTGAGCGAATTCTTTCGGGGCTACCAGGAAAGCGCCATCAGCCTGGAGCGTATGAATGAAATTTACCGCAAGGAGGATGAGCACTCAGGCGACGGTCACCGCCTGAGCGTAATTCCCGGCGACGGAAAACTGGAGCTTAAAGATGTATCCTTCCGCTATCAGTCCCCGGGAGCCCATCTGGTGCTCAACCAGGTAAACGCCACCATTCCTGCGGGCGAGATCACCGCCATCGTAGGCGCGTCGGGGAGCGGAAAGTCTACCCTCCTGAAACTGCTCATCGGCTTTTATCCCCCCACCGAAGGTGACGTGATGATCGACGGAACCAGGCTCTCCAGCCTCGACCCCTCCTTCTGGCGCAAGAACCTTGGAGTAGTCAGTCAGGACGGCTACCTCTTCAGCGACACCGTGGCCCGCAACATTGTCATGGGCGAGGGAGTGATCGACGAGCAACGCCTGCTCCGGGCCGTAAAGATCGCCCAGGCCGAACGCTTCATCGAACGCTTGGCGGAGGGCTTCCAAACGCGGATCGGCGCAAGCGGTACCAGTCTTAGTAAGGGGGAGCGGCAGCGCATTCTCATCGCCCGGGCGATCTACCACCAGCCTCGCTTCGTATTCCTTGATGAACCCACTAGCGGACTGGATGCCTTCACCGAAGTTACCATTATGGACGATCTCTTTGAATACCTCCGCGGCTCGACCATTGTGATCGTTGCCCACCGCTATTCCACTTTCGAGCAGGCCGACAATATCCTCGTAGTAGAGGAAGGCAAGATCGTCGAACGGGGCAGCCATGCGGATCTTATGGCCGAAAAGAATAACTACTACCGCCTGGTCAAGAACCAAACCATGCTCGGAAGCTGACCTATGCCAGACATCAAACGATCCCAGGAAGTCAATGAGATCATCGGCACGCCGGCTCCCTGGCTGAGCCGGAACGGGACGTGGTTGCTCGGCACGATCCTCGCGGCGCTACTGGTGCTCACGGCCCTGTACCGCTACCCCACCACGCTGGAGGGCGAGTTGGTGCTTACGACCGTTGATCCACCCCGTAAACTGGAGTCGAAGCAGGGGTTCGACGTACTTCGGGTACTCGTCAGCAGCGGCGACACCGTGGAGACCGGACAAACCCTTCTCGTTGCCCGACAGGGGTCCGCCCGCTGGGAGCAAGTGCTCAGCCTGGAAGATATGCTTCTCAGTCAAAATAGCCTGGAGGCTAATGCCCTGGTCGAACTCGAAATTCCTTCCACCCTCGTGTTGGGTGAGATACAGGATGCTGTCTATGATTTTCGTGATAAACAGGAACTCTACCGGAACCTGTCCGCCCGCCGGCTCGACGCCTACACCTCCCGCGAACTGGAAGCCTTGATCCAGCGGGCGGAGGCGGAGGTCAGGGTGTTGCGGAACCAGGAAGAAAGACTCCGCGAGCAGGTTGTCACCCACCGCACCGAACTGGCCCATGAGGAGGAGCTGTCCTCCAATGGCGTGGCCTATACCGAGCGGCTGACCACGGACCGCGAGCGACTTGAACGCAGCGAAGAAGATCTCCAGCGCAACACCGGCAACCTTCGCTCGGCCAGCTTTTCCATCGAGCTGATGCGCAACCAGATCGAATCCTATCGGTCCGGGCGCCAGGGTAGCACCATCCAGGCCGCCGTCGAACTCCGCGACGCCTTCGATGCCCTCCAGGATGCCGTAACGCGCTGGAACCAGCTGTACACTACGGTCAGTCCCGTCGACGGAAAAGTGATCCTGAACCCCGAGGTACGGGAAGGCAACTACCTCGCCGAAGCGGAGTTGCTCGCCACCGTCCTGCCCCTCGACGCCGGCGGCACGATCGGACGAATGTCCCTCGACGTGCGCGGCAGCGCCCGGCTCGAGGAGGGGCAACGCGTGGTGGTGGAATTCCCGAAGTGGCCCGCGCTGGAGTACGGCTCGGTGATCGGGCGGGTAGCCTCGGTGGGCTTGGTGCCGGTGGACGGACGCCTGCCCGTGCAGGTCAGCTTTCCGGCCGGACTGGTAACAACCTCCGGTCACCCGATAACGCCCGACCCCTTCCTGCAGGGAGACGCTACCGTGATCGTCGATCAGCGGCGGCTCCTGGACCGACTCTTTTCAGGCTTCTAGGCGAACAACTCCTCGTACAGTTCCCGTACCGTGGCCACCGTGTGGATGCGGATGGTGTAGCGGTCCGGATCGAGTCCCTTGGTGTTGTACTTACTGACGTAAATGCCGCGGAAGCCCAGGCGGTCGGCCTCCTGGATACGCTGCTCGATACGGGTGACGGCCCGGATCTCGCCGCTCAGGCCCACCTCACCGGCGAAGCAAAGTTCCGGCGACACGTTGACGTCCTGGGCGCTGGAAAGGAGCGCCGCGATAATGGAGAGATCGATGGCGGGATCGTCCACCCGCAGGCCACCCGCGATGTTGAGGAAGACATCCTGATTGCCGAGGGAAAGCCCGGCCCGCTTTTCCAAGACGGCCAGCAGCATCGACAGCCGCCGCAGGTCGAAGCCCGTAGCCGAACGTTGCGGCGTTCCATACACGGCCGAACTGACGAGCGCCTGCACCTCGATCAACATAGGCCGCATACCTTCCAGGGTGGCGCAAACTGCCGAGCCGGAGAGGTTTTCGTCTCGCTCGCTCAGGAGCAACTCGCTGGGGTTGGAAACCTCACGCAGACCGGTGGAGTCCATCTGGTAAATGCCGAGTTCGTCGGTGGACCCGAAGCGGTTCTTCAGGGTGCGCAGTATTCGGTAAGTGTAGTTGCGGTCGCCTTCGAACTGGAGGACGGCATCCACGATGTGTTCCAGCAGTTTAGGCCCGGCGATGCTACCCTCCTTGGTGATGTGGCCGATCAGGAACACGGGGATACCGCTCTCCTTGGCAAAGCGCTGCAACTCTGCGGCGCACTCGCGGACCTGGCTCACCGTGCCGGCCATGCTGTCGACGTGCGGACTGGACAGCGTCTGGATCGAATCGGCGATCAGCAGGTCCGGTTTAAGGTTGGCGGCATGCTTCAGCAGTTTGTCGGTGTTGGTCTCGGTTAGCAGGAAGCAATTCTCCATTGAACCGCCCAGGCGGTCGGCGCGCATCTTGATTTGCTCCTC
>JBGTHX010000350.1:0-14208 GCA_041746055.1 Lewinella sp.
GCGGACGTACTCATCAAGAACGGGCTGCTCTTTGCCTTCCTCTTCGTAGGGGTCATCATGCTCGTGTCCTTCTGGCTGGCCCGGCGGGTGCTCGGCGGCCTCATCCCCGGCGTGGCGCTGGCGATCCTCATCGGGCTCGGCCTGGCCTTCCTCGGCGGCGACCAGGGCATTGCGGATTACCCGCTGTTTGCCGGCATGGCCCTGCTGGGCGGCTCGATGCTGCGGGATTTCGCGGTGGTGGCTACGGCCATGGGGGCCGACCTGGACCAGATCCGTCACGCGGGGCTGGCCGGCGCGGTCTCCCTCATCATCGGCGTGGTGCTGGCGTTCGTACTGGGGGTGTGCGTCTCCCTGGCGCTGGGGTATTCCGATCCGGTCAGCCTGGCCACCATCGGCGCGGGGGCCTGCACCTACATCGTAGGCCCGGTGACGGGTACGGCGCTGGGCGCCAGCTCCGACGTGATGGCGATCAGCATCGCTACCGGCGTGGTTAAGACCATCGCGACCACCATCCTCACGCCCCTTCTGGCCCGGCGCATCGGCCTGGACAATCCCCATTCCGCGCTGGTCTTCGGGGGGCTGCTGGGCACGACCAGCGGCGTCGCGGCCGGACTGGCGGCCACCGACCCCAGGCTGGTCCCCTACGGCGCGCTGACCGCGACCTTCTACACCGGCCTGGGTTGCCTGTTGTGCCCTTCCGCACTCTACCTCGTGTTGCGCTGGCTACTGCCGGGTTAAGGGCTACGCCCCCCGGACGATCGCGTCGAGCTCCGGCAGCCGGGCCAGGAATTCTTCCGTAAGTCGGAGCTGGTTGCGGGCGCGCAGCAGGTTGTGGCCCGGGTGGGAGATCTTGTAGTAGACGTCCCCGGCCAGGTAATCGGTGAGGAAGCGCACGCCCATGATGTAGGCCATGTACGCCCCGGAGCGGGCCAGGTGGGCGATCTCGGTTTCCGAAAGCACGTCGCGGGTCACCTCCAGGTAACCGGCGGCGAAGCCGCGGAACTTTTCCACGTCGACCGTTACCCGGCTCAGGTCTGCCTCGTCCTCTCCGACCGGGCTCACGCCGCTGCGTACGCCGTCCCCGAAGTCGAAGTGTACGATGCCGGGCATCACCGTATCCAGGTCGACCACGCAGCGGCCGCGGTCGTCGGGGGTGAGCAGCACGTTATTGAATTTGGTATCGTTGTGGGTGACGCGGCGGGGGATGCTGCCGTCCTTGTGCAGCCGGTCGATCACGAGCAGGTCGTCGGCCAGGGCGTGGACCCTGGCTATATCCGCGCGGCATTCCCCGGCCCGGTTTCCGGCGGGGGACGCCAGTGCGGAGGCGAATTGCCGGAGCCGCAAGGGCAGGTCGTGGAAGCCCGGGATCACCGCCGTGAGCCGGTCGGCGGGCAGGTCTTCCAGGGAGCGGAGGAAGTAGCCGTAGGACTTCGCCCCCTCGTACGCCTGGGCGGGGGTACCGACCACCTCGTAGCTGTGCAGTCCCCCCAGGAATTCGAAGACCCGCCAGTAGTTGCCGTCCGGGGCCCGGTAAAAGGATTGCCCGTCCGTCGACGGGATCACCGTGGGGGTGGTCTGTCCGTCGGTCAGCCGGGTACGGAGGTGGTCGGTGACCAGGGTGATGTTTCGCATCAGGCCCTCTACGTCGGGGAATACCCGGTGGTTGATCCGCTGCAGGAGGTAGTCCGTGCCGTGGGGGTTGACCAGGCGGTAGGTATCGTTGATGTGCCCGCCCCCGAAGGGCAGGATGGACTCCGGGGTACCCGTGAGACGGAAGCGGTCGGCGATCTCCCTCATCCTAGGGCTAGCAGTCCATGACCGGTTCCTCCGGCTTGGCCCGGCTCGTGGCGAGCACCTTCTCGTAGTAGGCTTCGTAGCGCGGGATCATTTGGGTGATGTCGAACTGTTCGGCCTGGTGGAGGGCGGCGTCGCGGAAGCGCTGGAGGGTCTCCTCACTTTCAAAGATCTTCATGACGTCCTCGGCCATCTTGTCGACCATGCCCACCCCGGAGGTATAGCCCGTGACGCCGTCGATATTCACCTCGGGAATACCCCCCACGTTGCTGGACACCACCGGAACCTGGCAGGCCATCGCCTCCAGGGCGGCGAGGCCGAAGCTCTCGCTGGCGGAGGGGAGCAGGAATACGTCTGCCACGGCCAGCAATTCCTCCACCGCGTCCTGCTTGCCGAGGAAGCGGATGTCCTTGGTGAGGCCCAGCCGGCGGCTCAGGTCTTCGCACTTCTGCCGTTCGGGGCCGTCGCCGATCAGCAGGAGCTTGCTCGGCGTCTGGTCGTTGATGATCTTGAAGATGTAGATCACGTCGTCGACCCGCTTCACCGGCCGGAAGTTGGAGACGTGGATCAGGATGCGCTCGCCGTGGGGGGCGATGGCGCGCTTGAAGTGGTCCTTGTTGTCGCGCTTGAAGCGGGCGAAATCGATGAAGTTGTAGATCACCTCGATCGGCCGGCAGATCTCGAAGTTGTCGAGGGTCGACTGCTTGAGGGCATCGGATACCGCGGTCACGCCGTCCGACTTATTGATCGCGAAGGTGATAGTGGGGGCAAAGGCCGGATTGGAACCGACCAGCGTAATGTCGGTACCGTGGAGGGTGGTCACGAAGGGGACGTAGCGGCCGCGGCTCATCAGGATCTTGCGGGCCATGTAGGCCACGGCGGCGTGGGGCACCGCGTAGTGGACATGGAGCAGGTCCAGGCCGTAGTTCTCCACCACGTCCACCAGCTTGGAAGCCAGGGAAGTTTCGTAGGGCGCGAATTCGAAAAGGGGGTAATCGGCACCGCTGTCGACCTCGTGGTAAAAGACGTTCTCGTGGAAAAAGCCCAGCCTGGCCGGGCGGCGGTAGGTGATGAAGTGGATCTCGTGGCCGCGCTTTGCCAGTCCCAGACCGAGCTCGGTGGCCAGGACGCCACTGCCGCCGTAGGTGGGATAACAGACAACGCCGATCTTCATAGCTTTTCTTTTGCGGGGGGTGGTTCCGGGCTCTAAGTCAAATGTAATTGGGCCTCAAATAGTTTGCCGGCCACGCGGTGCGGCCATTGAACCCTGGCCCGCCCGCGGGCCTTACTGCACTATGACCCAGCTCACGCTCCTGCCCGCCCGGGGAGACGACGACCCCATCGACCGCCTCGCCGACGATTCCTACCTACGCACCCTTTCACCCGCCGGGTTTCTGGTGCGCCTGCCCGAAGACGCCACCCCCCCCAAGGTCCGCACCCTCGGCCACCAACTGAGCCACGCCGAGCGCAAGTACCTCGACCCTCCGGTGAAGGTCAGCGCCGAAGGGATCGACGACGATCTCGTGGCCGCTTTCATCGGCGGCCTGAAACTGGGTAGCTACTCCGCCGGACACCGGAAGGGGGATTTCGAAACCCACCCTCTAGTGGACGGTGAGATCGACTGGGCTGGCGATGCCGAAGCCGAACTCACCCTGTCCGACGTACAGAACCGGGTCCGAGCCCTCGTCGACGCTCCAGCTAACAAGAAACGCGCCCAGGACCTCGCCGCCTTCGCCATGGAGAGCGGGGCAACCTATGGTTACGACGTAAAGGTCCTCGACAAAGCGGCTTGCCTCGAAGAAGGCCTGCACGCCCTGCTGGCCGTGAACCGTGGCAGCGAAGACCCGGCCGTCCTCATCGTGATGGACTACCGGGGCGCGGGTGAAAACGCCGACACCACCGCCATCATCGGCAAGGGGGTCACCTTCGATACCGGGGGCGTGAGCATCAAGGGCAGCCAGAACCTGCACCTGATGAAGAGCGACATGGGCGGCGCCGCGGCTACCTTCGGCGCGGTGGAAGCCGCCGCGCGGCTGAAGCTGCCCGTCAACCTGGTCGGCATCGTACCGGCCACCGACAACAGCGTCGACGCCCTCAGCATCAAGCCCAGCGACGTCATCGAGAGCCACGCCGGCAAGACCATCGAGATCATCGATACCGATGCGGAAGGGCGCCTCATCATGGCCGACGGACTCAGCTACGCCGTCAAGCACTTCTCCCCCACCACCCTGATGAACGTGGCCACCCTCACGGGATCCGCCGTACGCACCTTCGGCTACGTCTGCGCCGCCACCCTGAGCAAAAACGAGGAGCTGGTCGCCCAGTTTCGCGAAGCGGGTGACGCCTGCGGCGAACGGGTCTGGCCCCTGCCGCCCTGGGACGATTTCGCCAAGGGACTCGCCAGCGATGTAGCCGACGTCAAAAACTTCAGCGGTACGCCGCTGCACGGGGCCACCGACGCCTTCAAGTTTCTGGAAAACTTCTCCCACGGCCACGAACGCTACATCCACTTCGACATCGCCGGCGTAGCCCTCAAGCAGGGCCCCTACGCCAAGGACCGCCAAGCCACCGGCTTTGGCGTGCGGCTGTTCATCGAGTGGCTCCGCCGTCAAGCAGGCGCCTGACCCACTCCAGCACCTTCGCCTCGCTGAAGGCCGTCTCGGCCGGAAATTCCAATCCCTCCAGCACGACGGAGCTCACGGATTGCGTGCCCCGTTGCTTCCCCACCAACTGGTAGGTCGCATCGTCCTCGTCACCGTCGGACTGCCGGATATACTGCTCTAAAATCTGCCGCACCGGATCCACGATCCAGTATTCCTCCACGCCGAAGGCGAGGTAGCTCTCGTACTTGAGGCCGCGGTCGTTGGCTTCGGTGCTGCCGGAGAGCACCTCAACGATCAGGTCCGGGGCGGGGTGGATCATGGTGTCGGCATTCCACTCCGTAGTGCGGGCGGCGCGCCAAAAGCAGATGTCCGGCTCGAAATCGTTGCGGCCTAGCTCGATGAGGGCCTTTTCAAAGTCCACCTGCCCGAGTTGTTGGTCCACCACATAAGTGTGGAGCAATTGGAAAAGGCACTTGGACGCGATCAGGTGCGCCCGTTTTACGGGCGAATGGAGGACGATCTCTCCATTAATAAATTCCGCCTTCACCGAAGGCGTCAGCCATTCCCGGAACTCCCGCCGGGTCACCGCCTCGCGGTCCAGCTGCTCCCGCGCACGGGTGACGATGCGCTCCGCAGCGGGGTGCCGCATGATCTCTTCGTATAGGTCGTCGCCATACATATCTTCAATATATGCCATTAGTCAATAATTTTTATTGATTCGTTGGCACGCTTCACCGCAGTGATTATAACACAAAACATTTTACCTGTAAATCAAAACTACAACTGTTTAATAATTCACCCGAAACGTATGCTTCCCTGATTCCAGTTGCTGCACGGTACGACCGTCGGCCGTAGGCGCTGGCAGCTCCAGCCGGGCGGTGGTGTTGGCCGGCACGGTCACTTCGTAGGTGAATACGTCCCCGTCGAAGGTCCAGGCGGCCTCGATCCGGCCGTAGGGCGAATCGTAGAAGCCCGCGGCCTCCGTCATCGTTCCCGTCGGATCGGGCTCGGGGCGCAGTACGAAGGAGCGGAAGCCCGGCTCCCCCCGCTGGATGCCCAGCGAATGCGCGATCATCCACTGCCCCACCGCCCCGAAGGAGTAGTGGTTGAAGGAGTTCATACTGTTATTGTCGCCGAAGCCATCCTCGACGGTGTACGAATTCAGGCGCTCCCAGATGCTGGTGGCCCCCTGGGTGACCGGGTACAGCCAGCCCGGGTACTGCTCCTGCTGCAGCAGGCGGTAGGCCTCATCGGTATAGCCGTAGTCCGACAGCGCCTTGCTGATCCAGGCCGTGCCGATGAAGCCGGTCATCAGCGAATAGGGCGGCCGCGCCACCCCGCCATCATCGGTGTTTCCGTGAGCCACCACCTCCGCCAGCCGCGCGGCGAGGGTGTCGGCGGTCGCGCCGGTCACCGCCCCCAATGCCAGCGGCAGGGCGTAGGAGACCTGGGTGCCCATATAGTTGGGTTTCCCATTCACGGTACGGGCCTGCTGCGCGGGAAGCGGGGAGCCCCAGCCTTCTATCACGTAGCCCGACCAGACGGTCTGCCCGGTACCGGCATCCACGTAGGTCTTTTCGAAGTGCCGCCGCCGCTCCGCGAGCTCGGCCGCGTACGCCCCGGCTTCTGCCGTATACCCCAGCACCCGCGCGCCCGCCTCCATGATCTGCAGGTCGAAGATGTAGTAGGATTCCCACAGCAGGGTCTTGTCGTTCTGGTTGCCCTCCGGACTGAGCCAGTCGCCCAGTACCCCGGCCGTCATCACCCCCGTTTCGGGATCGATGCCCTCCCGCAGGTAGCCCATGTAAGCCTGCATGGCCGGATAGTGCTCGCGCAGCATCGCCGTGTCGCCGTACTGCTGCCAGCTCTCCCAGGCGACCGTCAGGCCCGCGCTGCCCCACAGGATGCCCCCAAAGCCGTCCGAGGCCGGGGCCACGTCGGCAAAGCGACCATCCGCGTACTGCGTATTCCGCATGCCGAGCAGGTGGCGGCGGAAGAACTGGTCCGCGTCGCTGAAGTAGGTGGCGGTGCGCGCGAAGACCGACAGGTCACCCGACCAGCCCATGCGCTCGTTGCGCTGCGGACAGTCGGTCGGAATGCTCAGGAAGTTGCCGTACTGCGAGCGGACGATGTTGTCAAAGAGCTGGTTGACGTTGTCGTTCGAGGTGGTGTAGCCCGCCGTCACCTCCTGCACCGAACTGAGCACCAGTCCCCGGACCGCCTCCACGGGCAGGGCTTCCGCGATCCCGGTGATCTCCAAATAGCGGTAGCCGTGGAAGGTGAAGCGGGGCTGGTACAGGTTCTCCCCCGCCCTCGCCACGTAGTGGTCGTGCACCAGGGCGGCCCGCAGGTTTTCCACCATGATCATCCCCACCTTTTCGCCGTAGGCCGGGAGGTCGGGATAAAGCACCTCCGCGTAGCGCATCCAGACGTCCGTGCCGGCCGCCAGGTTACCGAGGTCGATCCGCGGTACGCCCACCATATTGGTGCCCATATCATACACGAAAACGCCGGGGCGCACCTCCTCCACCGATTCGGCCGTGATCTCCTCGACCACCCGGACGGGGGCGCCTATCTGTCCGATCAGTTCCATTTGTGAGTAATCCACCGGCCGGCCGCTGTTCTCCCCGAGGTAGGCGGTGCCCTCGAGCGGGACCACCTCCGCGGCCGTCCAGTCCGATGCATCGTAGTCAGCCGTAGCCCAACCCGCCACCGCGGCTTCCCGGCCGGCATCGTAGACCTCCCCCTGGAAGAAACTGCCGTAGCGCAGCGGCCCGTCGCCGTAGTACTGCCAGCTGTCGTCTGTCACTACGGTTTCCGTGGTGCCGTCGGCGTAGGTGATCTCGAGCCGGGCGAGCAGCGACTGCCGGTCGCCGAAGTAGTTCCAGTTCAGCCCCGAGAAGGTGTAATTGCCGCTCCACCAGCCCTCGCCGAGCCAGGCGCCGAGGGCATTATCGCCGGACCGGATGCGGTCGGTCACGTCGTAGGTCTGGTACAGTTGGGTACGGTCGTACTGGGTGAGGCCGGGATTGAACCAGTCCTCTCCCACCCGCTCGCCATTCAGGTACAGCTTGTAAACGCCGCGGGCCGTCACGTACAGTCTGGCCCGCTCGACCGCCGATGCACCCGCGCTGAATTCCCTGCGCAGCATCGGCATGGCCTTGCGGGTAGGGTCGGCCAGGACGAAGGAGCCCCCGCCGACCCGGTAGCTTCCGTCTTGCCATACGACGCCGTCCACCCCGGCAAAGAGGGTACCGTCCGCCCGCCAGATCACGCTGGCCGGTTCCCGAAAGTGGCTGACGGTGAGGTCCGAAAAGGTGGCGGACCCGCCGGCCGGCACCCGGAATCCGATATCGGCCAGCATGGGATAGCCGATCACGTCGGTCGACCCGTTGGGGTTCAGGACGTGGCCGCCGCGCCCCCAGCCGCCGTGGTAGTACCGTTCGTGGTCGGCGCCGATCTCGGTGCCGTCGATCAGGATGCGCGTATTGCCGAACACGCTGGAGAGCTCCACCCGGTGCGGGGCATAACGGTCGTCCGCCGCGATGACCGAATCCGGGATGGGAAGGGTGAGCAGGGGCCGGTCCGCCCGGTCGTCGGGCGCATAACCCGCGCGGTACACGTGCAGGGTGGGTTGGGCGCCCGACACGTCGTACTCCAGCTGCAGGTAGCTGCTGTCGCGCGCATTCTCCAGTCCGAAGAGGTTCTTGTAGGGGTCGAGCAGGCGGATGTCGTTGCCGCCCCACAGGAAGGAGGCCCGCTGGCTCTCCGCATCCCGGTCGAGCTGCAGGGTGAAGGCCACGCGGAATACCGAAAGGTAGTTGCTCTGCAGCACCAGGTCGTCGTTGCCCCCGCCGATCCACTGCGCGCCGCTCCAGGCCGATTCGGCGGGGTCCAGCAGGCCGGTCTCGAACCAGGAGGAGGCGGTCATTTCCTCGCCACCGTTGCCGTAGGAGGTGAGCCGCCAGTCGTAGCGCGTTTTCGGTTGCAGGGGTTGCCCCTGGTAGGGAATGCCGAGGGCGGTACCGCTTTCCACGCGACCGGAATTCCACACGGTACGTCCGGCGGGGTCGGTGACGGTGAGTTGGTAAGCCTGCTGCGCCAGGCCCCGCATGCCGTCCGGCTGTTGCAGCCGCCAGCCGAAGCGGGGCGTATTCACGTCGAGGCCCAGCGGGGTGGTGGCGTACTCCACTTCCAGACCGGCGACCTCCTGCGCCACGAGCCGCGACCAGAAGCCGAACAGCAACAGCAGAAAGAGCACCAGGAGGAGGGAGCCGGCGTAGGACCGGGGAGGTTGGGGAAGGATTCCGGGCATGTCGGGTAGCGTATGAAAGCGGGTCAGTCCCGTGCATGATACGGCGGGCACGCGGCTCCGGCAAGTGGCGGCGGGGTCGCGGGTGCCCGGGAATTTCCCCGAAGCGGGGGTGCCGAAATAGTTTCTAATAAAAAGGAACAAATTGTTTAAAAAGCCGGTTGGAGTAGAAAAGCAAGCAGCATGAAAGTCAAAGTACAGGAAAAGCCCCGCCTCCAGAACGGTCGCCACGTAGTGACCATCACCGAGATCTCCGAGGGCAAGAGCGAGTACAAGGGCATCCCCTTCTTCGCCGCGCGCATGGAGGCCGAGGATGGCTTCGTGGAGCAGCGCTTCTACGATAGTGAGCCCAGCCAGCCCATCCTGGCCGAGCTGATGCAGGCCGTCGGCATGGAAGGAGAGACCCTGGACACCGAAAAGCTCATCGGCAAGCAGCTCAGCGTGGAGGTCCACGAACGCAGCTACCCCGACCCCGATACCGGCCAGGAAAAGACCATCACCGAAGCCGGCCATTTCCAGCGGGCGGGCGAGGCCGATACGAGCAAGCAGCCGAAATAGGTCTGCCCTCCGTCGAAACGGAGACGGCACCGGTCAGAATAGTGCGACGGGGACTAACCCTCTCGCACTATTCTCCGTTTACGCAGCAGCTATGAAGCAACTGCTACTCGTCTTATTCGTGCTGTCCCTGACCAATACGCTCTCCGCCCAGGAGAACGTGACCGTCCGCGGCTACGTCCGCGACGCCGCCAACGGGGAGACCCTGATCGGCGCCACCGTCTTCCTAGAGGGTACCGGCAAGGGCACCACCACCAACGACTACGGCTTCTACAGCCTTACGGTGGCCCCGGGCGACTATACCCTCGTGGTCACCTACCTCGGCTACTCCGAGGCGCGGCAGCCCCTGGAACTGCGCGGCAACGTGATGCGCGATTTCGCGCTGGGCGAAGCGGGCAGCGTGCTGGCCGAAGTAGTGGTCACCGCCACCGACGAGGACGAGAACGTGAGTACCGTGCAGATGAGCGTGGAGCGGCTCGACATGAGCACGATCGAGAAACTGCCCAGTCTGCTCGGCGAGGTCGACGTGCTCCGCAGCATCCAGCTGTTGCCGGGCGTCACCAGCGTCGGGGAGGGAGCCGCCGGCTTCAACGTGCGGGGCGGTAGTATCGACCAGAACCTGGTGATCCTCGACGAGGCCCCGGTCTTCAACAGCAGCCATCTCTTCGGCTTCTTCTCCGTCTTTAATCCGGACGCGGTGAAGGGCGTAAAACTCTACAAGGGCGGCATCCCGGCGCGCTACGGCGGCCGCCTCTCCTCCATCCTCGACGTGCGGATGAAGGAGGGCAACAACCAGCAGTTCGAGATGCAGGGCGGCATCGGCACCATCTTCAGCCGCCTGAGCGTGGAGGCGCCGCTGGTGAAGGATAAATCCTCCTTCCTCCTGGCCGGCCGGCGCAGCTACATCGACGTGCTCGCCGCTCCCTTCCTCAACGACGAACTGGCCGGCACCCGCCTCAACTTTTACGACCTTACCCTGAAGACCAATTACCGCTTCAGCGACCGCGATCAGTTGTTCCTGTCCGGCTACCGGGGCCGCGATATCTTCCGCCCCGGCGGCGACCAGGGCTTCAGTTGGGGGAACCTCACCGGCACCCTGCGTTGGAATCACCTCTTTTCCGACAAGCTCTTTTCCAACCTCACGCTCTACTACAGCGACTACGACTACGCCATCAACTTCGGCGACCGGCCCGAGGAGGACGCCTTCAACTGGGACGCGAGCATCGTCAACCTGAGTGCCAAGCCGGAATTCAGCTTCTACATCACCCCCGAGAATATCGTCCGCTTCGGCGGCCAGGTCATCCATTACCGCTTCGAGCCGGCCAATGCCATCGCCGTGAGCGCCGGACAGGAGCTCGACATCAGCGTCAGCCGGCAGTGGGCCCTGGAGTCGAGCGCCTACGTCGAGAACGAGGTCGACCTCTTCAGCCGCCTCAAACTGAATTACGGTCTCCGCGTCAGCCACTTCGGCTACCTGGGTGGGCGGAACGTCTACTCCTTCGGTGAGCCGCTGCGCCCCGGGCTGCCGCGCCCCCTTACCGAGGTGACCGCCACCGAGCGCGGCACTACCGTCAAGGACTGGCTCTACTTCGAGCCACGGGCGGCTCTGCAGGTGGACCTTTCGACCACCAGCTCCGTCAAGGCCAGTTACCAGCGCACGGTGCAGTACATCCACCTGCTCAGCAACACCACCGCCTCGATCCCCCTCGACATCTGGACGCCGAGTACCAATAATATCGAGCCCCAGCGCGCCGACCAGTACGCCATCGGCTACTTCCGCAACTTCGGGGACAACCACTACGAGCTCAGCGCCGAAACCTACTACAAGAAGCTCTACGCCCTCATTGACTACATCGACGGGGCCGACCTCGTACTTAACGAACTCGTGGAGGGACAGGTACTGGCGGGCCGCGGCCGCGCCTACGGGCTCGAACTCCAACTGAAGAAGACCGAAGGTCGCGTCTCCGGCTGGCTCAGCTATACCCTGGCCCGCACCGAGCGGCTCGTAGACGGCATCAACGACAACGATTGGTACCCCAACCGCTTCGATCAGACCCACAACTTCAACATCAGCGCCTTCTACGAGCTGAACGACCGGATCACCCTGAGTTCCACCTTCGTCTACAATACCGGCACGCCCCTCACCCTGGCCAACAGCGGCTACTACCAGCTGGGATACTTCATTCCTAACAACGCCGGCAGCCGCCGCAACAACTTCCGCATCCCGGATTACCACCGCCTGGACTTCAGCCTCACCCTCGATCCGAAAAAGGAGAAGAGCGACCGCCGCTGGCAGGGACAGTGGGTGTTCGGCGTCTACAACGCCTACGCCCGCCGCAACCCCTTCACCGTTTACGGAGACCAGGTGGCGGGCCGCACGCCCGCGGGCGGCGCGGTGCAGACCGAGGCCATCAAGCTCTCCGTGGTCGGCAGCATCATCCCCTCCGTATCCTACAACTTCACCTTCAAATGATGCGCCCGCTGACCCTCCTCCTGCTGGGCATCGCCCTAGTGGCTTGCACCGACCCGATCGACCTGACCACCGACTTCAGCGAGCCCGAACTCGTGGTCGACGCCTGGATCACCAACCGCTCCGCCCCGCAGACCATCCGGCTTACCCTCACCCAGGACTACTACGACAACCGCCCGCCCACCGGGGTGGAAACGGCCGACGTGGTCGTGTGCCGGACCGCGCCGGACAACCGCTGTTTCACCTTCGTGCACCAGGATTCCGGCCGCTACGCCTGGACCCCCAAAGCCGGTGACAGCCTCGGTGCGCCGGGCAGTACCTTCGTACTCGGCATGAGCTACGAAGGGGTGAATTACGGCTCCCAGGCCACCATGTACCGGGTACCGGCCATCGATTCGGTACCGGTGAACCTGGAGGAGAACCGCCTGGGCTTCGACGACGGCCTCTACGCCCAGCTCTACGCCCGCGACTTCGTGGGCGTGGGCGACGTCTACCTTACGCGCACCACCCTCAACGATACCCTGCTCAACCGGCCCTTCGAGCTCAACGTGATCGTGGACGGGGTATTCGACTTCGGCAGCCGCAGCGACGGGCTGGTCTTTATCGCCCCCATCCGCTACAACATCAACGCCCGCGACGACGACGGCGCCTTCGTCCCCCTGAAACCGGGCGACCGGCTGGACACCGAACTGTGGTCGCTTTCCCCGGAGGCCTACTACTTTCTGTCCGTGGCCCGCGACCAGCTACAGAACGGCAGCAACGGGATCTTCCAGATCCCCGTGGCCAATGCTCCCGGTAACGTCCTGAACCTGGATACCGAAGCGCCGATCAGCGGCGTATTCAACGTGGCGGCGGTGAGCAGCTATGACCAGGTGGTGGAGGAGCCGTAGGTCCGCACCCCCGCCCGATTTGTGACGCTTGCTGTAATTTGGCGTCTCATCGTGGACGGTTTCGCCAGCGGTCCGTCCATCCACCATGTTCACTCAATGTCCACCGCAGAAAACCCGTTCGGATGCACGCCCGCCATGGAGGACATGGACATCGTGCAGGCCTACCGGGCGCATCAGCACGCCACGTGCTTTCAGCTGCTGTATGACCGCTACGCCGGCAAGGTGTTCAGCAAGGCCATGACCATGCTGCACCGGGAGAGCGAGGCGGAGGACGCCGTTCAGGAGATCTTCACGAAGATCTTTACCAGCCTGGGCAAGTTCGAGGGCCACTCCAAGTTCTCGACCTGGGTGTACTCCATCACCTACAACCTGTGCATCGACAAGATCCGCCGCGGCAAGCGCTCGCGGGAGCTGTTCGCCACGGAAATGGACGATCCGCCCGACACGGCGGAGGAGGTACCGGATGAGGCCCTGCTGACCATGCAGGTCAGTGAGTTGCGCTACGTACTGGGGCAGCTTACGGAGGCGGAGCGTACCTTACTCCTGATGAAATACAAGGATGGCGTGAAGGTCAGGGCCATCGCCCAGTTGCTCGGCAAAAACGAGTCGGCCGTCAAGATGCAGCTCAAGCGCATCAAGGAAAAGGCCAAGCGCATCCACGACAAACAATTCGCCACCATCTCCTGAAGCCCATGAACAGCTTTCTAGCCCTGCGGGATCAGGAACTCACCCAATTCACCGGGGAACGCCGGCAGAAGGTGCGCCACCGTGTGGAGCGGAACCTGCACACCGCCGAGTTCATCGCCAGTGTAGTGGAGCTGTTCGGCCCGGTGCTGGCCGATACCATGAACGTGCTCGGGGGCGGGCATTCCATGCTGGAGGGAGAAAAATTGCGGATCCTATCAGAAACGGAGGACGATGATCCCTACGGCCCCGGGCCCGGCGTCGGGGAGATCGTCCGATAATCAGCCCCATGACTTCAGTCATCGACATTCTGCGCCTGCAGTTTTACCAGATCCTCGGCATCTTTCCCCTGCTGCTTAAGGCGGTATTGATCTTCCTCGTCGGCTACGTGCTGGCGCGCATACTGCGGCAGGTGGTCCGGCAGCTGCTGCGGGCGGTACGGCTGGATGCCCTCACCGAGCGGCTCACTACCCTGGAATTTCTCGGCAAAAGCCGCGCCCACTTCTCCCCCTCGCGGGTGATCGCGGGCTTCGTTTACTACTTCGTGCTCATCGTCTTCACGATGTCGGCGCTCCACGCCCTGGGCATGGATATGGTGTCGGCGCTGATCGCAGACTTTGCGGCCTACCTGCCCAATGCCATCGCGGCCTTCCTGGTCCTGATCGGGGGTATCCTGCTGGCGGACTTCGTGAAGCGTATGGTGGTATCGACCTGCAGCGCGCTCGGCATTCCGTCCCACAACCTGATCGGCAACGTCATCTTCTACTTCATCCTGCTCAACATCATCCTGATCGCCCTGCGGCAGGCCCAGTTGCAGACGGAGTTCATGGAGAACAACGTGAGCATTCTGCTGGCGGGGCTCGCGGGTGCCTTTGCCATCGGGTACGGCATGGCTTCCCG
>JBGTHX010000351.1:0-4606 GCA_041746055.1 Lewinella sp.
GGCCAGGGTGGTCAGGCTTTTGCCGGAGCCCGAGGGGCCGACCAGTCCCACCGACTCACCGGGGGAAATGGACAACTGGAGTCCCCGGACCACGGGCTGCGCCTCGGCGATGGAAAGGCTCAGATCGTTGACGTGGAGGAGATCGGTCACGGAAGTTTAGCTTACCACTCGGGTACCTGCCGGAGCAAACGGTATTCCTGGGTGGTGTAATCGATGGCAGCGACGTAGGATTCACGGCCGTTGGATATCATAAGATAGGGAACGCGGAGCGGACCATTATAATGCGCCGCTTGCCGGAATACGTCGGTCGTAAGGGGCACCCGGGGCGCCTTGCACTCGATGAGGAGGAAGGGCCGCATGTCCTGATCGAAGATGAGGATGTCGGTCCGCTTCGGCTCGCCGTTCACCGCCACGCCCCGCTCCACGGTGATGCGGTTGCGGTTGTAGCGCATGTCGCGGATCAGGAATTGCAGCAGCAGTTGCCGTACGAACTCCTCCGGCTGCAGCACCAGCCATTTCTTGCGGATCTCTCCGCGCACCATTCGCTGGTTGCCGCTTTCCTTGACGGAGAGGTAGGAGGAAAAGCGCTCGAGGCGCAAGTCAAGGGCGTAGGAAGATTCATTCACGGTAGCTGGCGGCGAGCGCTTGTAGCCTGGGAAACAGCAGCAGGAAGGTGCGGTTGAACGGATCGGCCAGTTCCCGCAGGGAATCATTTACTCCCGTAAGTAATTCCGGTCGGCTTAGCCGGGGCAGCATCCGCAGAAATACGCCCCGCATACCTGCCGCCGTGGCGTACATTTCCAGCCATTCGTGGCGCACAATCCCGTCCAGGTGCTTGCGTACCCGTTCCGGCACCTCCGGCCGGGCGGCCCGCAGCCGCTCATACGCCACGGCGGTAAAATCGGGGAAGGGAGCCGGTCCGCAGGTATCCCAGTTGAGATAGAGGAAGTGGTCGAAGGCGATGTCGCTGATTACCGGGGCGTAGCGCCCGTGCCGCTCGCTGAGCAATTTGTTGATCCGCCGCACGTCCGGGTCGGCGTCGGTGAGCCGGTCGATGTCCCGGTGGAGGTCCACCCCGCGGCGGATGCCCTCCGGCAGCGCCTGCGCCTCCGCTCCGCGCAGCAGGTCACCGAGGAAATTGCCGACCTGCAGATCGGCCGAGAAATGCGACAGCGTCAGGTGGGCCAGGAAATTCAATCCTCCTCAAGTTGGCGGCGGAAGTAGTTGTATATATCGGTCTGCGCCCGGAAGTGGCCGGCGTCCGGCGTCACCTTGCGGTATTCGTTGAGATGGCGGGTGGAGATGTGGCGCGCGTGCTGGTTGTCGCGCCACTGCATATCCATGACGCGCCGGAGTTCCAGCTTGATCAGGTGATCGTAGATGGGCGTCACCACCTCCACACGACGGTAGAGGTTGCGGTTCATCCAGTCCGCCGAGCCGATGTACACCTTCTCTTCGCCGTCGTTGCCGAAGATGAAGATGCGCGCGTGTTCCAGAAAGCGGTCGATGATGCTGATGATCTTGATGTTTTCGTCCTTGTTGGGGACCAGCCGGCAAATGCCCCGCACGATCATGCGCACTTCTACCCCGGCGCGGGCGGCGGCGCGGAGCTTCTTGATCATCTCGTCCTCCTCCAGGCTGTTCATCTTCAGGAAGAGGTAGGCGTGGCCACCGCTCCGCGCGATCTCGATCTCCCGGTCGATGAGCCGCAGAAATTCATCTTCCATATTAAAGGGCGCTACCAGCAGGTGCTTGCAGCGGGGCAGGATGAGCTTACCGCGCAGGAGGTCAAAAACCCGCTCTACGTCCTTGCCGAGGGCCGGGCGTGAGGTGAGCAGGGCGTGGTCGGTGTAGAGCTTGGCGGTCTTTTCGTTGAAGTTTCCCGTACCGATGTAACTGTAGTGGATGGTGTCTCCGGCCGCGTTGCGGCGCTCGATGTGCAACAGCTTGGTGTGGACCTTCACCGCTGGGTAGCTGTAGCGGACGTAGGCCCCGGCCTCGGTCATTTCCTTGCCCCAGTATAGGTTGCTGGCCTCGTCGAAGCGGGCCTTGGCCTCCACAAAGGCCTCCACCTGCTTGCCCTGCTCGAGGGCGTAGAGCAGGTTGGCCACGACCTGCGATTTCTTGGCCACGCGGTAGAGCGTGATGCGGATCTTAGTCACCTCGGGGTGGTCGGCCGCCTCCCGGATCAGCTCGGGGATGTAATCGTACTTCTGGTAGGGAAAGCTGAGCAGGATATCGCTGGCCTGCACCACATCCATGATGCTTTCGGCCGCCTCGAGCTTCGGGTGCGGCAGCGGCGGCAGCGGCGCGTAGGCGAGGTACTCGCGGCCGGGGGGCTGGGGGAAGGTGAAAAAGTCGTTGAAGTTGTGGTAGCGTGCCCCCGGGATCATGTCGTACTTCGACAGGTGGAGGGCTTTCTTCAGCCGGGTCAGCATCCAGCTGGGCATGTCGCCGTCGTACAGGAAGCGGGTGGGCAGGCCGAGATCGCGGGTGGTGAGGCTGTGCTCGATCTTGCGCATCAGATCGCCGTCGAACTCGTTGTCGATGTACAGCTCGGCGTCGCGGCTGAGTTTGAAGCTGTAGCCGAAGTCTACCCGGCGCTCCATCCAGCGGCTGAGGCTGGCCCGCACCACGCTGTCCACGAAGCAGACGTAGTAGCCGTCGGGGTCGTCCGCGGGACTGGGCAGCACCACGAAGCGGCCCGACTTATCCACCGGCAGCGGCACGAGGGCCACTTCACCGGTCTCTTCGGCTTCGGGTTCGTTAAGACTGACGGCCAAACAGAGCTGGCCGTCATCCAGGAAGGGCAGTTCCCCCTCCGCGTCGGTGTCCGCCCGGCCCGGCAGCCAGTGCAGTTCCAGGTGCTGCCGCACGTGCGCGTCGAACCAGTCGGCAGCGAAGGCGCGCTGCTCGGGGTTCATCTGGTCGGAGTGGATGAGGTGGATATTCTCCTCCACCAGCTGCGGCAGAATCTCCTCGCGGAAGATGCGACCGAACTCCTCCTGCTGCCGGTACACCATGCGGCGGATGTTCTTCAACTCGCGTTTCGGCTTGAAGTCGAACAGTTCCTTGCGCTCCGTTTTGGGCAGTTTCTTGAACTGCCGCAGGGAGGATACCCGTACCCGGTAGAATTCGTCGAGGTTGGAACTGTAGATGGCCAGGAAGCGGATCCGCTCGTAGAGGGGGACGCGCGGATCGGCCGCTTCCTGGAGCACACGGGCATTGAATTCCAGCCAGGAAGAATCGCGTTTGACTAAGTCTTTGGCCAAGGTTGAGTAGGTTAGCCCCGAAAGGTAGAAGTATTGGCGGGAACGCAGGTGCCGGGGCGGTGTTGCGGACGCCGGGAAAAGATTGCCTCGAACAAAGCCCGCCCCACCGTATTACTAGCTTCAATTGAATTGCCCATGAGACTAATGCAGCACAAGCGGGAAGCCTTCTGGTTTTACCGCTACCTGTCCAACTTTTACGATAAGCTGGTCAATCCACTCTTCTGGACGGAGCCGATGCGGGAGAAGGCCCTCAACATCGTCGACTGGTCCGACGCCGACCAGCTCAAGGTGGTCGACGTAGGCTCCGGAACCGGCTTCACCACCCAGGGTATTGTGCGCCGCGTACCGGCTAAGAACGTGATCTGCCTCGACCAGAGCCCCCAGCAAATGGAGCGCGCCATGGTCAAGCCGGAACTGGAGCAGTGCCGCTTCCGCCTCGGCGACGCGGAGAACCTTCCCTTCCCCGACGACACCTTCGACCGCTACGTATCCGCCGGCTCCATCGAGTACTGGCCCGATCCGCAGCAGGGCATCATGGAGGCCTATCGGGTCGTCAAGGAGGGCGGACAAGCCCTGATGATCGGCCCCATCGAACCCGAAAATCCGGTCAGCAAATTCATCACCAACGCCTGGATGCTGTTTCCACCGGAGAACGATTACCACCTCTACTTCCAGGAGGCCGGATTCACGAATATCGATTGGGTGTACGTCCGCCCCCACTGGCAGGACAACGAGCGCTACGGTATTGCCATCGTGGGAACCAAGCCGGCCCCGGGCCGGAGTCCTAAGGCACGTCCGCGCGGTTCCTCCCGCGCCCTCGTCGAGCACGATCCCGAAGGGGGCTGGCTCGGCCGGAACGTACTGCTGGCCGGTCGCGTGCTGATCGGTTCCGCGGCGGGCTTCCTCTTCATTCCCATGGCGCTGCTGGCGCACGTCAGCGCCCCGCTGCGGGGCGTCGAGGGCGAACAGCAGCCGCTGAGCAAGGAACAGAAGGCCGTACTGATCGGGCTGGGGGCCGTGGCGGTGTTCTTCATCGGCCGGGCGATCCTCCGCAGGACCCGCTAGATATGGCAGAACTCAACGAGCGCATCCGCGACTTTTACGATCAGTCTACGCCCCTCTGGCTCGAAACCTGGGGTGAGCAGATGCACCACGGCTTCTACGGCGCCGATGGCAAACGCAAGGTCTCCCACCGCCAGGCCCAGCTCGACATGATCGAGGCCCTCCTCGAGTGGGGCGGCGCTCCGAACGCCGACGTGCAGCGCTTCCTCGACGCCGGCTGCGGCGTGGGCGGCAGCAGCCGCTACCTGGCGCTGCGCTATCCCGACGCGGAA
>JBGTHX010000352.1:0-4893 GCA_041746055.1 Lewinella sp.
TTGGCAACCTGATTAGTTGAGGTTTTGCCCGGCGGGCCGGGCAAGGCGCACGAAGGTAAGCCTTTTTCGGATTTCTACCGCCCTCACCCGTCCTGGCCCAGCAGTTTGGAGCACTGCCGGGCGTAGATATCGGCCTCTCCGGCACGACCGAGGTTCTCGTAGACCTTGGCCAGCGGGCACACTACGTCGGGGTTGTTGGGCGAGAGTTGGTCGGCCTTCAGCAGCCGTTCCGCGGCGCGGTCGAGCTGGTTGGTGCGGATCGCCAGTTGGGCCAGGGTGATGTACACCCGGGGTTCCTCCGGATACTGCTGCTCGAGCTCCCGCAGCATGAGGATGCCCTTCATGGGGTTGTCGGCCGGGGGATTATCGGTGTAGGTAAGCGCAAGGTTGATGCGGTTCTCCGGGTTACCGGGGTTCAGGCTGATGGCGGCCTGGTAGGCTTCTTCGGCGTGAACCGAGCAGTACTGCCGGGTCTTGTCGTCGATGCCCTCGCGGCGCAGGCACAGGCTGAAGGTGGTGGCCGCGATCGACCAGGCCTCCTCCGTGTTGCGCAGCTCCGCGATCTGCTGGGCATAGGCCCCCGAAATGGCCGGCTGGCCGGTGTTGTACCATTCGCGGGCGAGTTGCTCGAGCAGGTCGGCGCGCAGGCTGTCGCCTTCCTGGTTTTCCAGTCGCGACTCCAGGGTGGAAAGGGTGGCCGCCTGGGCCGGGGTGAGGTCCGCGTGCGCTTCCCGGATCAGGCTCTGAATGCCGGTAGCCTCCAGTGGTCCGCGGGCAAAGCCCTCCTCCATCTCGGGCGGGCGCACGGGGCAACCCCAGTACGTCAGCACTACGAGAAGAAAGGCAACGGCCGCGGCAATCCACTGCGTTTTTCTCATTTAGTCGAGGTCGCTACTATCTTCATCGGGTAGGGAAGACACCTTGTCTTTCACCTGCTCGACAAAGATCTTGGCGGGTTTGAAGGCGGGGATGTAGTGTTCGGGGATCTCGATCGCCTTGTTCTTCTGGATGTGACGACCGATCTTCTTAGCCCGCTTCTTCACCACAAAAGAGCCGAAGCCGCGGATGTAGACGTTCTCGCCGTCGGCGAGGCTGCCCTTTACTTCCTTAAAGAAACTCTCAAGGGAGACCAGTACATCAACCTTCGCGATGCCCGTCTTGTCGGCAATATTTGCCACTAAGTCAGCTTTTCTCATTCTGTTGTTTTTATCCCGGAACGTGGGTTCTCAAAAGCGGTGCAAATATCTGCTATTTCACCGCGAATACCCAATGAACGCTACTATTTCTTTTGTAATCAGATACTTAGGTGGGAAATAATTCACCAACCATGCGGTAATCAAGCGCACAACCGACCCCTTTTGGTATGTGCCCGCCCGCCTTTTATGACCGCCGGGCTCACTATAGCCTGCCGGCGTATCTTCGCCGGCGATTAATGCCCCACCTATGCTCCTTTCCATGACCGGTTACGGTCGCGCCGTCCGTACCGACGGTGGCAAGACGTACACCGCGGAATTGCGCGCCCTCAACAGCAAGCAATCCGACCTTCGCCTCCGCACCAATCTCAACCTCCAGGCCCGCGACCTGGAATTGCGCAAGCGGGTGCTGGCCGAGGCCAAGCGGGGTAAGCTGGAAATGAGCCTGGAAATCTCCGACGAAGCCGGCACCGGCAAGGTGCGCGTCGACCTGCCCCTCCTCTCCGCCATCAGCCAGGAAGTCTACTTCCGCCTCAACGACCACGGCAAACGGCCGCTGCCCGAACATACTATGGACGGACTCGTGCCCGCCCTCCTGCGCACCCCCGGCATCATCGAGACCGGACTGGCCGAACTGGCCCCCGGCGACTGGGAAAATATCGATGCGGTAGTCAACGACTGCCTCGGCCGCCTGTACAACTACCGGGAGCAAGAAGGTGCCGCGCTCGCCGAAGACCTCCGCACCGGCGTCCGCGCCATCCTGGACCTGCTGAACCACGTCGACGACTACACCGAGCAGCGCATCGAAGCCGTGCGCAACCGCATGGAGCGCCACCTGGCCGACTACCTCGGCCGCGCTAACGTCGACAAGAACCGCTACGAGCAAGAGGTGCTGTTCTACCTCGAGAAGATGGACATTAACGAGGAAAAGGTGCGCCTGAGCCAGAATTGCGAGTACTTCCTGGAGATCCTCGACAACGACGATGAAGTAAAGGGACGCAAGCTCGTCTTCATCAGCCAGGAGATCGGCCGCGAGGTCAATACCCTGGGCGCGAAGTCCTACTCGGCCGACCTGCAGAAGCTCGTGGTGAATATGAAGGAGCACCTCGAAATGATCAAAGAACAGCTCGCCAATGTCGCCTGAGCCGACCCCCGGAAAACTGCTCATTTTCACCGCCCCCTCCGGGGCCGGAAAGACCACCATCGTCCGCCACTTGCTGCAGGCCTTCGGGCAGCTCGCCTTCTCCGTGTCGGCCACCACCCGTCCGCCGCGGCCCGGTGAGCGCGACGGCGTGGACTACCACTTCCTCAGCAATCGCGAATTTATCGAGAAGGTCGCCGCGGGCGACTTCGTGGAATACGAGGAGGTGTACCCCGGCCGCTTCTACGGCACGCTCCACTCCGAGGTGCAGCGTATCCGGGAGGCCGGCCGCACCGTGGTGTTCGACATCGAGGTGAAGGGGGCCACCCACATCAAGGAATTTTATCCCACCGATAGCCTGGCGGTCTTCGTGGCGCCTCCCTCCGAGGAGATCCTGTTCCAGCGGCTGCGGGATCGCTCCACCGAGGACGAGGAAAGCCTGCGCGTCCGCATCGCCCGCGCCGAGGAGGAGCTGACCTACGCCGGCCGCTTCGATCGGGTGCTCGTCAACGACGAGCTGCCCACCGCCCTGGCCGAGGCCGAACGGATCACCCAGGATTTTCTGGAGCGTTAGATCTTCCGGCCCCGTACCACGCGGCCGCGGCGGTCTTCCTCCCGGATGCGCTTGAGGGAGATGAGGAGGCTGGCAAAGGCATCCTGGCTCGATACCTTCCACTCCTGTCCGGCGTAGTTGACCGTGCCGCTGTTGCGGTCCCAGTTGCTCGCGAGCAGGGAGTAGCGCCCGCCGTTCTTGGGGTTGGGCCCGAATACCAGGAAGTTCTGATCGTCGTCCTCGAAGGAGATGGCCATCCGCTCCGTGCGGGGGCTGAAGGTGAATACGCCCGGGGTGTTGCGGCGGAACACGACCTGCTCGACCTCCCGGCCATTGACCACCTTCACGGTGCCGTTGCGGATCTGGGATTTGCCGCTGCGGAGTTCCCGTTGCAGCACCACGTCCTCGGAGAGGTAGAACTGGATGCGGCGCAGCTCGCCTTCGTCCCACTGCTGTTCGTCCACGAGTTGCTGGGTGAGGGGGCGCAGCTTGGGGCCGCAGCCGGTCAGGAGAAACAGCGCGAGGAGCAGCAGGGGTAGGGTGACTTTCATGGTTTGCCGGGGGACTAATTCGCTGTAAAAAACGGCGGGGGCGGGGACGCGGGTGCCGGGGCGGGCCGGTTTAAGCGAAGTTTAACGCCGGCCCTGGAAGAAGCCGGTCATCACGTCCGCGCACTCGTCGTGCAGGATCCCGAATTCCAGCCGGGTTTTGGGGTGCAGGAGCCCCCTCCCGAAGCGCATGAAGCCGCGTTTATCGTCACTGGCCCCGTAGACGATGCGGGAGGTCTGCGCCCAGGCCAGGGCGCCGGCGCACATGGGGCAGGGCTCGAGGGTGACGTAGAGCGTGCAGTCCAGGAGGTATTTATCGCCGAGGTGGTTGGCGGCCGCCGTCAGCGCGATGATCTCGGCGTGGGCGGTGACGTCGTTGAGGCGCTCCGTCTCGTTGTGGCCGCGGGCGATGATGCGCCCGTGGGATACCACTACCGCGCCCACGGGGATCTCGCCCATGGCAGCGGCCAGGCGGGCCTGTGAGAGGGCCTGCCGCATGAAGTAGGCGTCATCGTACACCTCAAGCATCGAGGACTTCTTCGACGAGGTAATGATTGCGGTCGGGGTTGGAGCGGGCCACCAGTTCGGCCAGGAAGCCGGTCACGAACAGGATCGTACCGAGTACCATGGTGGTGAGGCTGATGTAGAACCAGGGGTTGTCCGTCACCAGGGTCACCGGCATGTGGCTGGCCAGGGCGTACACCTTGCGGGTGCCGATGACCACCGAGGCCACGAAGCCGATCACGAACATCAGCGTACCCAGGGTGCCGAAGAGGTGCATGGGCCGCTTGCCGAATTTACCCACGAACATGAGGGTGAGCAGGTCGAGGAAGCCGGTCACCAACCGGGAAAGCCCGAATTTGGAGTAGCCGTACTTGCGGGGGCGGTGCTCCACCACTTTCTCCCCGATCTTCCGGAAGCCGGCCCACTTCGCGAGCAGGGGCATGTGGCGGTGCATGTCGCCGTACACTTCGATGGATTTCACCACCTGGTGGCGGTAACTCTTCAGGCCGCAATTGAAGTCGTGGAGCTCGATGCCGCTGACCACCCGGGTGACCTTGTTAAAGAAACGCGAGGGTATGGTTTTACTAATCGGATCCTTGCGCTCCTTTTTCCAGCCCGAGACTACGTCGTAGCCTTCGTCCATGATCATGCGGTAGAGGGCCGGAATTTCGTCGGCACTGTCCTGCAGGTCGGCATCCATGGTAACGATGACGTCCCCGCGGGCGTACGTGAAACCGACGTTGAGGGCCGAGCTCTTGCCGTAGTTGCGCTGGAAGCGGATCCCCTTCAGACAGTCGTTGGCAGCGGCGAGTTCCCGCACCACCGCCCAGCTGCTGTCGGTGCTGCCGTCGTCCACCAACCACACCTCGTAGGTGAAGTCGTTGGCCCGCATGACGCGGTCGATCCAGGCGGTCAGTTCCCGGAGGGATTCCTCCTCGTTGAAGAGGGGTACGA
>JBGTHX010000353.1:0-13418 GCA_041746055.1 Lewinella sp.
GGGCGGCAGCATCGCGCTCGGCGAACCCCTCGGTGCCGTGGGGGGTATGATGCTCTGCCAGATACTCGACGAACTGGAGCGCCGCGACCTGACCTTCGGCAGCCTGACCATCGACGCCGGTGCCGGACTGGCGGTTTCCACCATCATCGAAAGACTATGATCTATTACCGCAAGGATACCGACAACATCGTCACCCTCATCCTCGACATGTCGGGGCGATCCGGTAACCTCCTGAACCACGAGATCGTGGCCGCCTTCTCCCCCGTCATCAAGCACCTGAAGCAGGAAAAAGCGGCCGGCAAGCTCAACGGCGTGATCATCACCTCGGCCAAGCAGGATTTCCTGGAGAGCGGGGACCTGGATTACCTCTACCGCCTGGAGGATCCGGCCCGCGCCTTCGAGGCCGCCCAGTCCCTCAAGCAGTTCCTCCGCGACCTGGAGGTACCCGGCGTGCCCGTGGCGGCGGCCATCAACGGAGATGCCCTGGGCACCGGATTTGAACTCACCCTGGCCTGTCACTTCCGCGTCGTGGTCGCCGACAGTAAGTTGCGGCTCGGCCACCCGGAAGTCAAGATCGGGCTCATCCCCAGCGGAGGCGCGATCATCCGCCTCATGTGGCTGCTGGGCATTGAGCGCGCCTACCCCCTCTTGCTGGAGGGGCGGAGGTATAGTCCGCAGGAGGCCCTGAAGGTGGGCCTCGTGGACGAACTCGCCGAAGACCGCAGCGACATGCTCCTGAAGGCCAAGAAGTGGCTGCTGGCGCACCACGACGTCCGGCGCACCTGGGACGACCCCGACGGGGAGATCCCCGGCGGCACGGCGGCGGACCCGAACCTCGGTCATCGCATCCGGCTGCTGACGGCGCGCCTGTCGGCCAAAACCAACGACCTCTACCCGGCCAAGCGGGCCATCATCGACCTGCTGGCCGAGGGCAGCAAGCTCGACTTCGCCACCGCCTACCGCCTCGACAGCCGCTACTACGCCCGGGTAGCGACCAACCCGGTGACCAAGAATATGATCTCCACCTTCTGGTTCGACAAGCAGGCGGTCCGCGGCGGTGTAGGCCGGCCGAAGGGGTTCGGCAAGTTTCGCGCCCGCCGGGTCGGCGTGATCGGTGCCGGCATGATGGGCTCCGGTATCGCCTTCCTGTGCCTGCGCAACGGCCTGGAGGTGATCCTGAAGGACGTGAGCCAGCCCATCGCGGAACGCGGAAAGGAATACGTGGCCGAAAAGATCGACGAGTACATCGAGCGGGGTACGTTCCAGGCGGAGGACCGGCAGCGGCTGCTCGACCGGATCACCCCGACCAACAGCAGTGACCGCTTCCGCGACTGCGATATCGTGGTGGAGGCCGTTTTTGAAAATAAATCGGTCAAAACCAAGGTGACGCGCGAAGCCGAGGAGCACCTGGACGAGTATTCGGTGTTCGCGACAAATACGCTGTCGATACCAATCACCGAACTGGGCAGGGAAAGTCTCCGGCCCGAGAACTACGTAGGACTGCACTTCTTTTCGCCCGCCGAGCAAACCTCAGTGGTGGAAGTGGTAGTGGGAGAACAGACCAGCGAAGAGACTGTCGCGCGTGCGTTCGACTTCGCCATTTCGATCCGCAAGCTTCCGATCGTGGTGAAGGACAGCTGGGGCTTCTTTGCCGCACGGGTCCTCAACACCTACATCCTCGAGGGGGTGACCATGCTGCGCGAGGGCTACCCGGCCGCCCTGGTCGAGAATATGGGCCGGCAGGCAGGGATGAAGACCGGCCCCCTGGCCATGGCCGACGAGCTGGGCCTGAAGCTCGTGCTGCGCTACGAACAGCAAGCCGCGGAACACTACGGGAAACGCTACAAGCAGCATCCCGCCGTACCGGCCCTGGAACTGATGCGGGACAACCTGGAGCGCAGCGGCAAAAGCAAGCGGGTCGGGTTCTACGATCACGAGCCGGATGGCGAAAGCCGACTCTGGAACGGGCTGGCGGAGCACTTTCCGGTGACCAAGGACGACTACGACCGCCTCCGCATGAAGGATCGCTTCCTGTTTGCTCAGGTGATCGAAGCAGGCTGGTGCCTGCAGGAAGAAGTGATCGGCCACATCGAATCGGCCAATCTGGCGAGCGTCTATGGCTGGGGATTCCCGGGCTATACCGGGGGCGTCATGCGGTACATCTACAGCTATGGAAAGGAAAATTTCGTGGAACGCTGTGCCGAATTGAAGGAGCGCTACGGACAGCGCTTCACCGTCCCGCGCTACCTGCGGGAACTGGATCCCGAGGAGCTGAGCCCCCTTACCCACTAATTTATGTCATTTGATAAATTCTTCCGACCTTCAGGCCCGCTTTACGAATATTCGTAGTTTTACTAAAAGCACAAGCCGATTGAATGCCTGATACCCCGTTCGATTCAGGTTCCATCCTGGAAACCATACCCATGCCGGGCTTTATCGCCCTCGACGACGGTACGATCGTCTACGCCAATAAGGCCCTGTTGCAGGTATCGGGCCAGCCGACATTGGTGGAGATGGACCGGACGGTATTCGGATTAGGCATATTTCACAACCCGGCGGAGTACCGCGGTTTCCTGCAGAGCTTCAAACACGGCGGCAGTACCCGCCGGCTGGTCCTCCCGGTGGGCCGGCTGGGCAATGCCGGACGTCCCCTGGTACTGTTTGCCGGGCGCATTATGTATGAGGATCGTCCGGCTTTGTGCGGAGTGATCAACCGGACCAAGGTGGGGGAAAACACCGTACCCGAGGGCGGCAACGACGGAATCAACGCCCTGTTTGATAAGGTGCACGCCTTCACCCTACGCATCACTTCCTCCGGGAAACTGCTGTTCGCCAATCTCCCCCTGCTCATCGAGCTGGGACTGGATCGTACCGGCGACCTGCCAAGGCTACAGGACATCGACGCTGAGAACGACGCCCAGTCGATGTCCCAGCTCATTAATTCGGCCCTTTGCCGGGGCAGCGTCAAGTACGAAACCTCCTTCCAGCGAAAGAACGGCACTTTGTTCCCCGTCGAGATCGTGCTGAAACCGCTCCGCAAGGTCGAATATAAGGACCAGTTCATGCTCACGGCCTTCGACCTAACCGAGCGACGCAGCGAGCAGCGGGAACGGCAGGCGGTAGAGATCGAACTGGAACGTATGTCCCGACAGCTCGAGCGGAGGAGTGCCCTGATCAAGGAAAAATTTTCCGAGGATACCAACTACCGTATCGTCAGCCGCAGTAAAGCCTACGCTCGCGTACTGGCCCAGATCGAGCAGGTGGCCATCACCGACAGCACGGTGCTCATCACCGGAGAAACGGGCACCGGCAAGGAACTGATCGCCCGGGCGATCCATGCAAAGAGCTTCCGGTCCGTGCGCCCCCTCCTCATTCTCAACTGCGGCGCGCTCCCCGCCGAACTGATCGAAAGCGAACTCTTCGGCTACCGGCGCGGGGCCTTTACCGGTGCCAGCGCCGACCACCTGGGGCGCTTCGAGCTCGCCGACGAGGGAACGCTATTCCTCGACGCGATCGGAGAAATGCCCATGCTGCTGCAGACCCGGCTGTTGCGGGTACTGCAGGATGGCGAGTTTACCCCACTCGGCTCCACGGAGAGCGTCCGTACGGACGTAAGGATCATTGCAGCCACCAACCGCAACCTGCGGGAGCGGGTGGCGAAGGGAGACTTCCGCGCCGACCTTTACTTCCGGCTCAACGTCTTTCCCATCCACAGTCTCCCGCTCCGGGAACGGAGGGAGGACATACCGGAACTGGTGGATCACTTCATCCAGAAATACACGCCCCGTGGCCGGCCCCGCCCCAGGTTGCGCCCGGCCGATCTCGACCGCCTGGTCGGCTACAGTTACGACGGAAACGTCCGGGAACTGGAAAACATCATTCAGCGCGCCCTGATCGTCAGCCAGGGGGATACGCTCGACATTCCCTTCGAGCGGCCCGAGCTGCCGGTCGCCGCCCCGAACGGTGCGGTGGCTACCGCCAGAGAACCGGAAGTACTGGATTTTCAGGAAGCGCAGCGACTGCACATCACCCGGGTACTGGGTATGACCGATGGAAAGGTGAGCGGAAAGGGAGGCGCGGCGGAATTATTAGGGCTGAATGCGCAGACACTCTTCAGCAAGATGAGGAAGCTGGGGATCAGCCGCCAGTCCGGTCGTTATTGACCACCTCGAAGTTGACGTAGCGCAGCTGTCCGTTCACGTAAATGGGGCGGTAGAGGACCCGGCGCGGGTGAACGTCATCCAATAGTTCGTCCGGCTCGTACACCACCGCCTCTACCCCGCTGCCGTCGCGAAGCCGGCGGAATGCCTTGCGGTAGCGCTCCAGTCCCTTTTCGGAGAGGAAATCGGCCAGGCGGCGGTTGGGGTATTCGTCCGGCTGGCGAACATGTGTTGGCATGTGGTTGACGAGGATGAGTCGCTCGTCGGTGTCGATGAGTCCCGCATCCTGCTGCAGGTAGGAGAGCGCAGTCTGGTACTGCTCAATGATGGCACTTGATTCCCGCCGTTCCATCTCGAGCATCGTGGTATCCTGGATGATGATTACGACCTGCATGATCTCGCCACTGGTGTCCGAGGACCTCGGAATAGTGGAAATCGGCAGGATCTCAAGCCGCAGGAAGAGCTGTTCATCATCCGGATCGGCGACGACCAGGTTGAGTTCACTTGCCTGGCGACTGTCAAATGCTGAACGGAGGCTATCGTTGAACTTCACCTTATCCTGATCCGTAGCGATCAGGTCGGTAAAGTAGGTACCCAGTAATTCTTTGCGTTCGCGACCGGCGAAGGGGTGGTTGATCTCCTCGATGCGGCTATTTTCGCGCACGATGCTGATGACCTCCCCGGTGTGCTGGAAGATGGCTTCGTACTTGATCGCCAGGTCGGTGAGCCGGCGCCGGGTGCGCACCAGGTCGTTGATGTCTACGAAGGTGATCACGACGCCCCCTACCTGCTCCTGTTCGGTGAGGTAGGGCAGCATGCGCAGCAGGTAGTAATTTCCATACCGATCCTGCACTTCCTGGTCGTGTCGCTCATTCTTCTCCAAAACCCGCGCGCAGAGCGATTCTACATCGAGATCGTCGAAGGGATTGGAGAAGGAGGTGATCGGCCGGCCCAGGTCCGACGCGTGGAGATCAAACTGCTGAACGATTGCGGGTGTGAAGCGGCGGATCCGGAGCTTGCTGTCCACGAAGATCGTGCTGATCTGGGTGCTCTTCAGGAGATTGCTGACGTCGTTGTTGGTGTTATTCAGCTCCTCGTTTTTCCGCTGGAATTCGTTGTTGACAGTGTACAGCTCCTCGTTCACCGACTGCAGCTCCTCGTTGGTGCTCTGCATTTCCTCATTAGAGGCGAGCAGCTCTCGGTTACTGGACTGTAGCTCTTCGTTGGTAGCCTCCAGCTCGTTGTACAGTTTCTGACCGCGTTGCTCACTGCGCATCAGCTCGCTCTCCAATTCCTTGATCTTGTTCTTGAGTTGCCGGTCTACGGAGTATACCTCGTCGGGCGCTTCCATCCCGTTTCCGGCCGTGTCTTCCGTTTTCTCCACTGGGAAAAACTCCAGCATCGCGACCGGATCTTTCAATTGTACGAAGTGCTGGAGACTGAACCTGACCTTGATCCAGCGTGGATTCTCCATGTTATTGGCCACATTGATTCGCTCGAACAGGCCGCTGTTGCCGGTACGGATCACCTGGTCCACGCCAGTAGTCAGCAGGCTTTCGGCCTCCTCACTGACCACGGTCTGCAACGACAGGTGGGCATTAAAGCGTGGCAAACGTAAAATGCCCTGGAAATCACCGTTCAGGTAAAGAATATCGTACTGCGCATTCACGAAGAGAACAGCAGGCGCGAAACGTTCCGAAAGGAATCTGGCGTAGTAATCCATCGATAAGGAGCTGGAGTCGGTTGCGACCGGGGGGGGAGCCGGGAGGTCTTCAAATCGTATGGATTCGGGATTTATTATGGCGATTCCTGAGGGTCGAGCAGGTATGTTCTCTATCGCGGGGGATACCGGTTTTCCGGAAGTGGTTTTGCCCCCGGGTTGTTTGCGGTACACCTTCCACCGTCGGTCGATGGTGGAGAAGGTGGACTGCATGCTGCCCAGGCTTTCGCTCGGGCCCAGCATCAGCGCACCGTTGGGGTTGAGGCTGAAATAGAAATTCCCGATGATCCGCTGTTGGGCCTCCCCGTTGACGTAAATCAGGAAATTGCGGCAGGACAGCAAATCGATCCGGATGAAGGGCGGGTCCTCGAGCAGATTTTGTACGGCAAAGAGGATGTTCTCCTTCAGCTCGGTCCGCACCCTGTAGCCCTGGTTTTCGCGGATAAAGTACCGGCTGAGCCATTCCGACGGAATGTCGGCGGCAATGCTGTCCTGGTACACCCCGGCCGCGGCGGTAATGATGGCGGCGCGGTCGATATCCGACCCGAAAATGCGGAAGCTTGCCTCCCGGTGCGTCCGCATGAGGTAATCGTCGAACATCATGGCGAAGGAGTAGACCTCCTCCCCGGTGGAGCACGCCGGTACCCATACCCGGATCTCGCGCTGGGGGTTGGTCTCAAAGAGTTCCGTGATCACCTTTTCGAGAACTATATCGAATGCCTCCCGGTCGCGGAAGAAACGCGTCACTCCGATAAGGAAGCTTTGCCGGAGGGTCTGGAGCTCCTGCTCGTTCTCCAGGACGTAACTGACGTAATCCTTTAGATGATCGTACTGGCAAATGAGCATCCGCTTCTCAATGCGGCGAATGATGGTAGCCGGACGGTAGCGGTTAAAGTCAACGCCGGACGAGGCGTGGATACGGTCCAGCAGCGTCTTGATCAGGTCCTTCTGGCTGAGCTGGTCCAACTGCTGGGCAAGGTCGGAGCCGGAATCCATCTTACCCACTATGACGGCCAGGCGGCTGCCGAGTTCCGTGGGGGGCAGGACCACATCCGCCAGCTGCTGCCGCAGCGCAGCGCGCGGCATACCGTCGAACTGGGCGGAATCCGGATGCTGCACCATTACGATGCCGCCCTTTTCCTTGATCTCCTGCAGTCCCCGGCTACCGTCGGTGCCCATTCCGGATAGAATGATGGCGATAGCATCCTCTCCCCGGGAAGCGGCAAAGGAAAAGAAGAAGTCGTCGATGGGCAGATACAGGCTCTCGTGCTGGAGATCGCGGGGGACCGTACGCAGTACCTGATTTTCAACCCGCACTTCCACCTGCGGCATTTTCACGTAGATGTAGTCGGGCTCCGGCACCGTCATTTCTTGCAACGAAACAACCTTGAGGGAGGTAGACCGCTGCAGAATCGCGGTGAGCGAGGTGGTGTGGTCCATCGAGAGATGCTGCACCACTACGAAGGCCAGGCCCAGTCCCGTCGGGACTTCGGAGAAGAAGGATTCCAGGGCTTGCAGGCCGCCGGCGGAGGCGCCAATGCCGACGATACGTACAGCCATTAAATCTGTTTGCTGGTTCTGGTGGGCAGTAATGGGGGGCTAAGATATCTCAGCCCTCACGCAGTCGCGAGGTACTTCGCGCACTTTTTACGACGGAAAAATTGCCTCAGGCGCGTTCCGTATTCAGCCAGATGGCTTTCCACTGTTCGGTAAAGCAGGAATCGAGGCAAAACCGTTCGAGGATGCAGTTGCTCAGGCGCACCTGGCAGGCAATGATCTCGGGAAGCAGGGCGTTATGTAGCTGTTCCAATTCGTTGCGAAAGCGGGCATCCGCACGCTCCAGTTCGCGGCGGAAATAGTCAAGTTTCTGGCGGGTCAGGCGCCAGATATGCTGAAGCTCGAGTTGCTGGGTAATGGGAATCGGAAGTTCTCCGGCCAGGTCCATGACGCGGGCGCTCTGGCGATCAAGACAGTTAATGTAGGCAAGGGTGTTCTGTCGGAAGTCTGAAGCTGAAAACTGTAGGCCGGACATAGGGATGGTGTTTGTAGGAGTCTTCCCTCAAACCCCGTGCCAAAATTACAATACCTTCACGTTCAATTGTTTACATATTAGGCAAACAATTCAATCCCGCTATTTAGTTAGTTTGATAAAATCGGTCAGGATATTTTAGGAAATGGAATAAATTATTCCATATCCTAAAACTACACCTTAACTTCGGTGCTTGTCGGATTCGCTTTGCTCTGGTCGCTGTGGTTGATCAGTTGCTGCACCCTTATTGCTTTAGACTGCATTTGCTCGGCCCTTTGCCGGTATGAATTGGCGTGGTGGCCATCCCGGGCTGTCTCCATTTGATCCGCCATCTTTTCCAGGAGGATGCGGGTCTCCTCGAGGCCCCGCATCACCTCCCACATGCTCTTTTCCACATTATCCGTCACGCTGGCCAGCAGTGATTCGGCCGTGTGCGCGTGCCCCGTATGGCACCGGAAGCGGACCAGTTTCCCTTCTTCAAATTGGGTAAGCCCGCCGTGACATTCCGGACAGGTGAGGGGGGTTGGTTTTCCTTCGTTCAAAATTCCCAGTTTTAAACCGTTATTACCCTTGGCGATCTGCAGTTCGATCTCGAGGAGTTTGTCTTCGGTGATCCCCGGAGCATCTATGGCCGGGTGGAGCTCTTCCCGGCAGATCTTGGAGAGCAGTGGGCCGATCTCCGCTACCCGCTTGATGTAGTCCACCTTGCTGTACTGCATCACGCCCTCGGGCATATCGGAGAACATGGCTTCCGAGGGTTCCTGTACAAGGGCGGTACCGCCCGATCGCTTGATGGTCCACATACCCGAAGTTCCGTCATTGAGGGCTCCGCTCAGGACGATACCGATCACCCGCTCGCGGTAGGATTGGGCGGCAGACCGGAAGAGGGCATCCACGGCCGGCCGGAAGCGGTTCTCCCGCGGGCCTTTGGATACGACTACGCGGTCGTTCTCGACCAGCAGGTGCCGATCGGGAATGGCGATGTAAATGGTACCGGCTGTGATGGCTTCCCCGTCAACGGCCTGCTTGACGCGCAGCTTCGTGTGGGCCTGGAGAATGGTATCGAGCCGGCTGCGCGCATACGCCGGAATGTGCTGCACGATAAACATCGCTACGGGAAGATCCACGGGCAACCCCTTGACCATCTCCATAATCGCCTCGACGCCGCCCGCGGAGGCCCCCACCACGACGATGTTGCGATAGTTCTCCGGAAGTAGATTCATGGGATGAAATTGACCGTCACAGAATAAGGGCTGAAAATAGGGCAAACTACCCGAAGCGGCAGGGGTAAAGGACCGTTACGTCGTGGCGCAGTAGCTTGCCCCCTACCCCAGCCTACCGGTATGATCATTCAGGAAATAACCCTCTTCCCGCTTTCCATAGCCTTGCGTAGGCCTTTCGTGATCTCGCTCGGGCCCCTGCACCGCGCGGACAACCTTTTTGTCCGCATCCGGACGCGCGACGGACGCGAAGGCTGGGGCGAGGCCAGCCCCTTCCCCACCATTCACGGCGAGACCCTCGAGGGCGCAGTCGCGATCGGCCGTTTCCTGGCGCCTCTATTGCTCGGCGAAAGGGCAGATACCGCACCTGCGTTTACCGCCCGGATGTCCCGCGCGATCCACGGGAACTATGCGCTGAAATCCGCCTTCGACCTGGCCCTGTACGACCTGGCCAGTCAGGCTGCCGGACAGCCGCTATATCGCTACCTCGGGGGCACGGAGCGCCGTACCTTATATACGGACTACACCGTGAGCCTGGGCCATACGGAGGAGATGGCAGCAGACGCGCTACTTATCCGCGAGGCCGGCTTTCCGGTCATCAAGATCAAATTGGGCGATGGTGCGCAGCGCGATATTGCCCGGGTGGCGGCCATCACTGCGGCGGTGGGGACCGAGATCCCCCTGCGGCTGGACGCCAACCAGGGGTGGACCTTCGACGAAGCGGCGGAAGCCCTGCGCGGCCTGGCCCGGTTCAACGTGCAACACTGCGAGGCGCCGATCAACCGCTACGACTGGACCCGACTACCCGAACTGCGCCGAATCAGCTCCATCCCCCTGATGGCCGACGAAAGCTGCTGGAACGACCAGGACGCACGACGATTACGGGAGATCGGGGCCGTGGACCGCATCAATATAAAACTGAGCAAGTCGGGCGGGCTGTACACCGCCGGCAAGATCGTGGAGGCTACCGACGTGCCCCTGCAGGTGGGGGGCTTCCTGGAGTCGCGCCTGGGCTTCACGGCCGCCGCCCACTTTGCGCTGAGCAGTGACCGGATCGAGTTCTGCGATTTTGACACGCCCCTGATGCAGGCGGAAGACCCGGTCGAAGGGGGAATCGTATACGGGCCGGGGGGATCGGTGAGCGTGCCCGACGGGCCCGGTCTGGGCGCCCGGCTGCGCCCGGAATATCAGTTACCTTCGTGCCGCCAAATCACCATTGCATGAATACCCGTCAGGAAAAAGACAGCATCGGCTACGTGGACGTACCCGCCGATCGGTACTGGGGCGCCCAGACCCAGCGCAGCTTCACCAATTTCGAGATCGGCGGCCAGCAGATGCCCGTCGAGATCATCCGTGCCTTCGCCATTCTGAAGAAGGCGGCCGCCCGGACCAACACCGCCCTGGGCGTACTGGAGGCAGACAAAACAGACCTGATCGGGCAGGTCGCCGATGAGATACTCGCCGGCCAGCTGGACGATGAATTCCCGCTGGTGGTGTGGCAAACCGGCTCGGGCACCCAGAGCAACATGAACGTGAACGAGGTGATTGCCAACCGCGGACACGTGTTGCGCGGAGGCCAGCTCTCCGACGCGGACAAGGTCCTGCACCCCAACGACGACGTCAACAAGAGCCAGTCCAGTAACGACACCTTCCCCACCGCGATGCACATCGCCGCCTACCGAATTCTGGCGGACAACACCATCCCCGGCGTAGAGCAACTACGCAATACCCTCAAGCGGAAATCGGAGGAGATGATGGACGTGGTGAAGATCGGCCGCACCCACTTCATGGACGCCACCCCCCTTACCCTGGGCCAGGAATTTAGCGGCTACGTGAGCCAGCTCGACCACGGCCTGAAGGCGCTCCGCAACACCCTCGACCACCTGGCCGAACTCGCCCTCGGCGGCACGGCGGTGGGCACCGGGCTCAATGCCCCGGACGGCTACGCCGAGCGCGTCGCGAAGGAGATCGCCGACCTGACCGGTCTGCCCTTCCGCACGGCCGAGAACAAATTCGAGGCGCTCGCTGCCCACGACGCCATCGTAGAGAGCCACGGCGCCCTCAAGACCCTCGCGGCCAGTCTGACCAAGATCGGCAACGACGTGCGGATGCTCTCCAGCGGCCCCCGCTCCGGTATCGGAGAGATCGTGATTCCCGCCAACGAGCCCGGCAGCAGCATCATGCCCGGCAAGGTGAACCCCACCCAGAGCGAGGCCCTCACCATGGCCATGGCCCAGGTGATGGGTAACGACGTGGCCATCAATATCGGCGGCATGACCGGGCAGTTCGAGCTCAACGTGTTCAAGCCCCTCATGATCTATAACTTCCTGGTGAGCGCCCGCCTGATCGGAGACGCCAGCCGCAGTTTCGAGGCCCACTGCGCGTCCGGCATCGAGCCCAACCGCGGCCGCATCCGCGAGCACCTCAACAACAGCCTGATGCTCGTCACCGCCCTCAACACCAAGATCGGCTACGACAAGGCCGCGACCATTGCCAAGAAAGCCTACGCCGAAGAAACCACCCTCAAAGCCGCCGCGTTGGACCTGGGCTACCTCACCGCCGAAGAGTTTGACGCGTGGGTGCGCCCGGAGGAGATGATTTAGTACGGTAGTACGGTAGGCTCGTGTTACTGATGCGGGCCCACCCGACACCCGACACCCGACACCCGACACCCGACACCCGACACCCGACACCTGACACCCGACACCCGAACCCGACACCCGTACTAAAAGACTATCGTACTACATGTCCTTCCTCTATCCTTCCTTCCTCTGGGCCCTGGGGCTGATCGCCATCCCGGTGATCATTCACCTCTTCTATTTCCGGAGGTTCAAGAAGGTGTACTTCAGCAACGTGCGTTTCCTGCGCGAGGTGAAGGAGGAGACCAGTATGCGGAGTCGGCTGCGGAACCTGCTGGTGCTGCTGATGCGTTGTCTGGCGGTGGCGGCCCTCGTCCTGGCTTTCGCACAACCCTACCTGCCGGTGGATGACGACATCCTGCAGGGAAGCAAGGCGGTGGGTGTATACGTAGATAACAGTTTCAGTATGGCCGCCGAGAGCGACCGCGCGCCGCTCTTACAGGTCGCCCGGGACCGCGCCCGCTCCATCGTGGAAGCGTACGGGCCCGAGGACCGCTTTCAGGTGCTGGACAACCGCTTCGCCGGAGGGGGGCAGCGCCTGCTGGGGCAGCAGGAAGCCCTGGATGCGCTCGACGATATTCGGGTAGGGCCCGAGAGCCGTTCGCTGTCCCGGGTCCTCGACCGGCAGGAGTCTGTCCTGCGGACCTCGGAGACGGATAACCAGGTGGCCTACCTGCTTTCCGATTTTCAGAAAAACATCACGGATTTTACGGAATCACCCGACAGTAGTCTGCAGGTACACCTCGTCCCCCTGGCGGCCGTGCAGGAGCGCAACGTGGCCATCGATTCGGCCTGGTTTGACGCACCGGTGCCCCAGCTCAACCAGAATAACTTGTTGCTGGTACGGATCCGCAACTTCGGGGACGAGGACCAGGACAATATTCGCCTCAGCCTCGACTACGCGGGTCAAACCAAGCCCGTCGGCACCCTGCAGGTACCCGCCGGCGAGTCGGTGACGGACAGCGTATTCCTCAACCTGACCCGGGGCGGAGCGGATACCGCCTCCCTGCGGATTACGGATTACCCCGTAGAATTTGACGATACCTACTACCTGGCCTTCCAGACCACCGACCGCGTGCGGGTGCTCCATATTGACCAGGACAGCGATTTCGAGCGTAACCTGACCGCGGCCCTGGGCCTGGAAGTTTTCGAATCCACTCAGGTGACGGTGCAGAACATCGACTACGGCGGCATCGGCAATTACCAGCTGGTGATCCTGACCGACCTGACCGACCTTGGTTCCGGTCTGGCCGAGCAACTCCGGCAGTACGTCCGTGACGGGGGCAACCTGCTGGTATTTCCGCCGGCCGCGGCTAACCTGACCAGCTACAACGCCTTTCTGCAACCCCTCCCCGCCGATGAACTCCAAGCCTACCAGGGGCAGCAGCGGGAGGTCAGCGGCCTGAACGACGAGGAATTCGTCTTCGGCGGCGTCTTCGAGAACCGGCGGTCGGCCCTTAACCTGCCCACCACCGCGGGTAACTTCCCCCTCACCCGCTATGGCAGCCGCCGGCAGGAGCCGCTGCTGACCTACCGCGACGGCAGCACCGCGCTCGCCAAATTTGCGGTCGGGGACGGCAACCTGTACCTGAGTGCCGCGCCCCTCTCCCCCACCGTCAACAATCTGTCCCTGAACGCCGAAGTGTTCAT
>JBGTHX010000354.1:0-9979 GCA_041746055.1 Lewinella sp.
GCTGCGGGTCAGCCGGCCGGACGGTGGCCACTACGCCATACAGGCCCCCGAGATTGAATTGGAGGAGCTGGCTTTGCAGAAGCCCGTCGCCTTCGGACGCGTGCGGGTCGAAGAGGCCGGCGTGGAGCGTTTCGGCTCCGACGGCCGCAAGGATCTGGTAGCGGAGGGTATTTACCTGGACCAGCGCCGCGTACAGGCTCCCTTTTCTCCCGAATCGCTGGGGCCGGCGGATTTGCGGGTTCGCGACATCCGCATCATCGGGGGCGAGGAACCGATCGATTACCACTTTTACAGCCTAACCTACCACAGCCGCGTCGGGGAGCTCACCCTCGACAGTTTGCGCCGCGTAAACCGCCTGACGGCTGAGGAGATGTTCCGGCAGGAAGTGGCGAAATCCTGGCTCCAGCTTCAGATCGACGGCTTGCGCCTGGAGGGCATCCACCACGAGGCGCTGCTCAGCAACCGGGAGGTTTACATCGACTCCCTCAGCGCCAAGGACTTCCGCGTGATGGTGATGGAGGATCTGTCGCTGGAGGTTCCCGCCCGGGAGAAGCCCATGCCGATGGAGGCGCTGCGGCGGATCGGTCCGCGGATCGTCCTCCCCCACGCCCGTTTCGCCTCGACCGACATTGCCTACGGGGTGGTGGATTCCATTCTGGAGCCCAAGACCATCCACTTCAACGACGGGACCGTCACGATCACGGGGCTCGACACCGAGGAGAGCGCGACCGATTCGGTAGTGGCCGCGATCGATGCCACCTTCGAGGGAACTACGCCGCTGCACGCGGAATTCCACCTGTCACGGGGCCCGTCCGGCCGCAACTATGCCGCCCGCGGGGAGCTCGGGGAATACGATCTGAGCCGGGTCAATCCCCTCATGCGGGTGGCCGCGGATGCGATCGTGGAGGAAGGCGTCATCGAGAAATTGAGCTACCGCAGTGAAATGGTGAACGACACGGTGACCGGCGAGATGTCCCTGCTATACCGCAACCTCGACCTCAAGGTGGTGGGCCCCGGTGCCTGGATCAAGAACCTGCTTTCCGGCGTGGTACTTAAGGGGGAGAACCACCGGGGCGAGGACTTCCGGCAGGGACAGATCTTCCACGTTCACGTACCCGAGAAGAGCTTCTTCAATTCTTACTGGAAGGGGTTGGTGAGCGGGATGAAGTCCACGGCGCTGTCCGACATCGCCCTGCCCGAGGAGCTCGACTAATTGAAATCTCCGGCCTCGGGCACCAGTTCCTCTTCCTGCGGTAGCTTCTTGTCGCGATTGAGCTTGCGGGTGTTGACGTCGCCGTTCCGGCTCAGCAGAATGGCGATGGGGCGGGTCTCCGGGAACTGGGCGCAGATAATGATGATGGCCACCGTGATCGGGACGCTGAGCAGCATGCCGACGATGCCCCAGAGCATGGACCAGAGGATTAGCGTAAGGACCACCACCAGCGGACTGATGTTGAGCGAGCTACCCATCAGTCGGGGCTCGATGATGTTGCCGACCAGTATCTGCACCACCGTCACGCCCAGCACCACCACCAGAAAGGGGGTAAGCGTATCGTACTGCACCAGGGCCAGCAGGGCGGGCAGGGCCGTGGCCGTGATGGAACCGATGGTGGGGATGAAATTGAACAGGAAGATCAGGAAGGCCCAGAAGAGGGCGTAATCCAGGTCGATGGCGTAAAAGACCACGAAACTCAGCAGGGCGGTAGCCATGCTGGTGAGGGTCTTGACGCCGAGGTAGGTACGCATGGCCGTGTTGATCTCGGCCATCGTGCGCGCGAAGCGGGTGCTGTGGCGCATGTCGAGTCCGAGGGCCTCCAGCTTGCGTGGGAAGGTGTTTTGCTCGACGAGGAAGAAGAGTACGTAGAGCAACACCAGGGCGATGCCCTTCGCGGCACTGGTGACCCCGGCCAGGACCAACGCGAAATTGCCCAGGATCTGCTGCCCGATCTCAAGGTCTCCCACCGTGGGCGGGGGGCGGTCGATGCCGATGCGTGCGTAGGCGCGGGCGATCTGCGCCTCGATTTTGGGGAGGTAGACGCCGCTCTCGAGAATGAAGCCGTTGACGGTATTGACAATCATATCGGAGACGGCGTAAAGGGCGAGCCCGATGAAGATGAGCGACATGCCCAGGGTGACCGAATTGGGGAGCTTGGTGCCGACGAAGGGCAGATGGCGAAACTGATTATTGAGGGCGTTCACGAGATACCACAGGACCAGGGCCACGAAGATGGGCACCAGGTAACTCTTGCCCACTACGATGAGGGTCAGGACGAGTCCAATACTCAGCAACCAGGCGGCGACGCGGAAAACGGACATGCGGGGGGGAGACTTTTCTGGGAGGGTAACGAACGGGAAGCCGGGAATGTGCTTTAAACCTGCCCCCTTCCTGGGCAGTTAATGCGTACAGTCGGGGGATAATCCCTATTTTCGCCGGCCGCCCCGACCGGGGGCCACACCAAAAATCACCACACTTACATGAGCGGATCCAAAATTACCATCACCAACGGCAAACTGAACGTACCCAACGACCCCATCCTTCCCTTCATCGAGGGGGACGGTATCGGTCCTGACATCTGGGCCGCGGCCAGCCGCGTCCTCGAAGCCGCCGTGGAGAAAGCTTACAACGGCGAGAAATCCATCGTCTGGAAAGAAGTACTGGCCGGCCAGAAAGCCATGGACCAGACCGGCGAGTGGCTTCCGCAGGCCACCCTCGACGCCATCGAGGAATACCTGGTCTCCATCAAAGGCCCCCTCACCACTCCCGTAGGCGGGGGCATCCGTTCGCTGAACGTGGCCCTGCGCCAAAAGCTGGACCTCTACGCCTGCGTGCGCCCCGTCCAGTACTTCACCGGCGTACCCAGCCCCGTCAAGAATCCCCAGGATGTCGATATGATCATCTTCCGGGAGAATACCGAAGACATCTACGCCGGCATCGAATTCGCCGAGGGTACCCCCGAGAACAAGAAGTTCCTCAACTGGCTTAAGGAGAACTACCCCGACAAGTACGCGAAGGTCCGCTTCCCCGACACCACCGGCATCGGCATCAAGCCCGTAAGCCAGGAGGGCACCAACCGTCTCGTAAAGGCCGCCATCCAGTACGCCATCGACAACGGCAAGGATACCGTGACCCTCGTCCACAAGGGCAACATCATGAAGTACACCGAGGGATCCTTCCGCGACTGGGGCTACGAAACCGCGGCCCAGGACTTCGGCGCCGAGGAACTCGACGGCGGACCGTGGCACACCATCAAGACCGACGACGGCCGCAGCATCACGGTCAAGGACGTCATCGCCGACGCCATGCTCCAGCAGATCATCCTGCGCCCGAAGGAGTACAGCGTGATCGCCACCCTCAACCTGAACGGCGATTACATCTCCGACGCCCTCGCCGCCCAGGTGGGAGGTATCGGTATTGCCCCCGGTGCCAACATCAACTACACCACCGGCATCTCGATCTTTGAGGCTACCCACGGCACCGCGCCGAAGTACGCCGGGCAGGACAAGGTGAACCCCAGTTCAGTCATCCTCTCCGGCGAGATGATGTTCCGCTACATGGGCTGGCCCGAGGCCGCCGACCTGATCATCAAAGGCATCGAAGGAGCCATTTCCAAAAAGCGCGTGACCTACGACTTCGAGCGGCAGATGGAGGGAGCAACCCTGCTCAAGTGCAGCGAATTCGGCGACGAGATCATCGCTAATATGTAGAAGTGAATCTGAGCTGATTTTAGATTCATGGGGGTCGTTGCCGGTTTCGGTGACGGCCCTTTTTAGTTGGGTGTCGGGTGTCGGGTGTCGGGTGTCGGGTGTCGGGTGTCGGGTGTCGGGTGTTGGGTGTTGGGTGTCGGATAATAAACTTTTTGTGTTATTATTGTTCCGCAATAGCCTCACGACCTGATCAATCCCCCCCTTGATTTCCCCTCCTATTGCCATCATCTCAGCACCCAATAATATGAAGTGGGACAATCCTATTTAGACCTTTCGATCTACAAGCAATCCCTAGATTTATTCGTACGGGCGCACCGTTTTTCCCTGGAGCTACCGAAACATGAACTGTACGAATTAGGTAGCCAATTGCGCCGGTCGGCCGACAGCGTAAATTCCAATATCGTAGAAGGTTACGGGAGAAGGTCCTATAAGAAAGACTACGTTCGATTCTTGGTATACTCTCACTCCAGCAACCTGGAGACGGTTAATCACTTGCGCAAAATCAGCCTGATCTATCCTAAGCTTACCCCCCGCGCTGGAGAATTGGCTAAGCAATACGACGAGTTAGGCCGTCAACTCCACCATTATATCAATTACGTCAAAACAAACTGGAAGACCTGACACCTTACACCAGATAGACCCAATGCCGTTTCTTACATAAATGAGCCTATATACCTGGCATCATCTAATACCCTGGGCTGAGGCGACACCCGAGACCCGACACCTAAACTCCAACCAACTTCAGGCAGTAGAGAAGTCTTCTCAACCCGCACCTCACAACCTACCCCACCACACTACGCCCTACCAACTCCCGGACTGCCAACGACAGCAAAAGCTGCTCTTCCTTGTCATTCAGGTCATCGGGGATGAATTCAAAGGCACGCTGGCTGAGGGGATCGTCGGCCTTCACGGGGAGCGTGGTGAGGGCACCTACTTCCCGCTGCCCCACACTCACGGGGAGGTAATTCTCCCGGGCGGCGCTGTCGATGCGGGCCAGTTCCTTGCCGCTGCGGGCTCCTAGCAGGGTGTTGTTCTGGATGGTGCCTACGGGCTGGTCGTCTATTTCGAGGTTGGTTTTGCCGTTTTCGGTCCAGTAGACGAAGTCGTGCTCGGCGGTGCGGGCGTAGAGGAGCTCGTTCACCTTTTTACCGAGGTAACGGCGGTAGCTGTAGCTGACCACCGGCTCGTGGAAGATCGTGGTGAAGGTACCCTTTGCGGTGGTGCCGGTACCCCGCTTGAGCACCTGCTTGTCCTGGGTCAAACTGAAAAGGTCGAGTTCCTCCCGGTTCATCTTAACCAGATCCGCGCTCCAGCCGTCCATTTCCTGGCGCATATCCCGCAGTACCCGGGCCCGCTTTTTCTTGGAGGGCATACGGTTACGGCTCCACTGGTTAAACATATAGAGCAGGGCAGCCACGAGCAGGACGGAGATAATGAGTAGCACAATCATGCTAGGGAAACAACGGCGACCGGCCCTTGTGTTGAATCCCTGGTAGAATTGCCCGGGCCGTTCGTCGGTTTGCGCGATCAGCCGGTAACGTTAAGGCGAGCCACGCGGCGAACACCTGCGGCCCGGGGGATATTTGTATTTCACTGAGCCCCCCCAACTGATACCCAAGTGAATAGTAGAATTCAAAACCAGGGCCCCGCCACGCTCATCTTCCTCGAGCCGTGGGAGTGGATCCCCAACAGCGTCTTACCCGTCATCTACTACCCGGGTGCTTTCCCCACCGAAAAGCCCGGCCTGAAGGACCGCGTCGCCAAAAGGCTACAGACCAGCGGCTGGGGCAATACCTGGATCGCCGGCGTCTATCCCTACCCTCATTACCACAGTAATACCCACGAGGCGCTGATCCTGCTATCCGGTTCCTGTGAGCTCCAGCTCGGCGGACCGGAAGGTCACCTACTGGAAGTCAGCGCCGGGGATCTCCTCCTGCTGCCGGCCGGAACCGGACACGCGTGCCATACCAAAACCCCCTACCGGATGTTTGGCGCTTATCCAGGTGGCCGCAGCTGGGACCTGATCACCGGAGCAGCCGAGCGGCGCGAGCCGGATCGCCTGCCGCTGCCGACCCAGGATCCCATCGGGGGGCAGGGAGTAATGAAGCAGGTCTGGTCCGGATCGGCCGTACCGCTCACCGCTGCCGCCCGACAGTAATCCGCTAAATCCCCTACCGCTTCCCCTCATAAAACTGCACCACCTCCGGATCCACCATTACGTCGCGGAGGCCGAGGGGCTGCCGGAGTACGATGCCCTCCAAGGTGCGGCAGCGGCTGAGGGCCACGTAGGTCTGTCCGTGCTCGAAGGCGCCGGAAGTGCCCAGGTCCACGATGATGCGGTCGAAGGTCTTGCCCTGGGCCTTATGGATGGTCACGGCCCACGCGAGGCGCACGGGTAGCTGCTTGTACGTACCGAGGGTTTCGGTACCGATCTTACGGAGGTCTTCGCCCTCGGAAGTGTAGCGGATGATGTCCCACTCGTCGTATTCCACCTCCACTTCCGCGGGGAGGCCCTGCTCCACGATCTCCAAGATCACCGACTTAGGCTTGCATTGCTTTACGGTACCGATAGTGCCGTTGACGTAGCGGCGGTCGGTGTCGTTCCGCAGGGTCATGACCTGGGCACCGACCTTCAGGCGCAGCACCTGCGGCACCGGGAAGAGGCGATCGGGGAAATTGCCCTTCACCTCGGCGGTGTACAGGTGCTCGGGGGTTTCCAGGGCCTCGAGGGCGCCGGCGTTGATGCGCGTCACGGTGGCGTTACGGGCGGCCAGCGTGAGGTAGTTACTGCCCTCCTCCGGCGCGAAATCGGGCTGATAGCGCTCGTTAAGGTCGTTCAGTTCGTCGTGGTCGATGGTCGCGTTGCGGATGCTCTCGAGGAGGCGGAGGAAGTGGCGGCTGTCTTGCCGGTACACCTGCCGCAGCTCCACCATTTCCAGGTCGATGTAGTCGAGGCAGTCCGCGCTAAAGAAGTAGGGACTGGCGTAGCGCAAGCTGAAGAACTCCCGCTCCGTTTCACTGCTCACCACCGGGGGCAACTGAAACAGGTCACCGAATAGGATGAGCTGTACGCCGCCAAAGGGCTCGCCACTGCCGCGGTTGAGGCGGAGTCCGTAGTCGATCGCCTCCATCACGTCGGCCCGCACCATGCTGATCTCGTCGATCACCAGGGTCTCCAGGTTTTGGAAGAGGCGGTGATTGCGGCGGTTGGGGCGGATGTCCTTCGACTGCAGCAGCCGCGGCGGGAAATTGAAGAAGCTGTGGATGGTCTGCCCGCCCACGTTTAGCGCGGCCACGCCGGTGGGGGCCAGCACCACCACGTTTTTGCGGCTGCTCCGCTTGAAGATCTGCAGTAAGGTAGACTTCCCCGTACCCGCCCTGCCGGTGATGAACAGGTGGGCCCCCGACTCCATCCGTTCGAGGGCGTAGTTGAAATCATCGGAAAGAACGAGGGGCTCGGGCATGACCACGAAGGTAATCCGCTTTGACCGGCGCTACCCGCCACAGCCCGCCGCCCCCGGCGGTGAGGCATTGTTCAAAAAAGGCACACGCCATGGAGGTGACCCGAATACTTCCCCCACAATGGTGGCCTAACACTCAATATTTGCGGAGAAAAATTGGCTCTTTCAATGTATGTGAGTATTTTTAACAAGTTTCAGGATGAAGTACACACCAAGGATCATGCATTTCAAGACTCTACCCGTCGTCTTCTATACCATCGTGGCGATCACCCTCGCCTGCCAGGTCAATCTGATGGGACTACTCGGGGACTCCGGCTCCGACGCACCCGATCCGGGCGGCGTGACGGACGATTCCTTCTTCTGGGAAGCCTACTGGTGCAGCGATTGTGACGACGTCAATACTGGCGACGAAATTTCCGTGGAGCAGCTGGCCGGACAGGTCGTCCGCTGGTCGGCCGATTCCCGCGACTCGCTGGTGGAACTGCTGCGGGAGCACCAGGGCAGCAAGTCCCTCGACCCCGCCTATGACCGCCTGATTCTGCAGGAGCGTTCCCCGGATAGTAGCCGCCGCTTCTCCCGGCTCACGGAAAATGACATCCGCTATATGCTGGCGGTGCTTTCGGAGCAGGGATAGCGCGGCGGTGCGCCTTACCTTTGCGGCATGCTCACCTCCCGCTTTCTCACGCTGCTGGCCCTGGTCACTCTCCTGGCCGTGTCCGGCGTGGCCCTCGCCCACTGGCTCATGCCCATTGGTTACGCCCTGCCCTTTTCGGTGGCTACCACGGTCATTTTTATCGTGGTGTGCAGCGCCATCTTCTTCCTGGGGCGGCGGAGCGCGGGTGCGGAGAACCGGATGCTGTTCAGCAACGTATTCCTGGCCGCTACGATCTCCAAAATGTTCATCTGCGGCATGCTCGTGGTCGGTTACGTGATCCTGGGTGAGCCGGAGAGCAAGCTGTTCATCGTACCCTTCTTCTGGTTGTACCTGGTGTACACCGGCTTCGAGGTCTATTTTCTGATGAATCTTGCGGCCATCGTGGCCCGTCCGGAAGTGAAGGATTCTCCGCCGCCCAGGTTGTTGTAGAGGGAGTAGCCCAGCGCGAACTGCGGGGAGACCTCCGCATCGGGCCGGATGGCGTATCGGACCATCAGCTGGCCGTGAAGGCCGACCGGTAGTTCATCCTCGACACGCCAATGCCCAGGAGAAAGCTTAGGTGTCCATCGGCCGTGAGGCCATATTCCCCGAGATAGCCGATGCGGGCCGACGGGCCGGCATTGGAGATCTCCTGCCCTCCTAAGTACTGCAGGGCCACCGACACGGAGTGGTAATTTTTGGCCGGAGGGTCCATGGTGACCCGATAGGCAGGAGCCCCGGGTGAGCGGGTAGGACTGTACCCCGTACCGCTGGGCGCACAGATCGCCGCTTCGCCGGAGGCGCGCGACGGGCGCACCGTACTTTTACGGCATGAAGCACCTGATCCAAGCTCTGTTCCTGGCCCTGCTTTCCCTTCCCGGGTGCAGCAACTCCCAAACGACGCGGGAAGCTCAGCCGGCAGCCGTGGCTCCCACCGCGACGGACCCGGCACCCGCGCCCCCGCCCGCCTTCGACGACAGCATCGGGGGCATTCCCACCTATACCTACATAACCGGAAAGTTCGACCCGGCCCAGCACCCCGACTTTGTAGAGGTAGCCGACCGATACACCGACGGCGATCCCTACCTCCTGCACCGCGACACCTACACCGCCTTCGAGCGGATGCACGCCGCCGCGCTGCAGGACGGGGTGCGCCTACGGATCGTCTCCGCCACCCGCAATTTCGAGCGGCAAAAACAGATCTGGGAGGCGAAGTGGAACGGACAACGGCTGCTGGAGGGCACCGAGAAGGCTAACGAGGTCTACCCCGACCCCGCCGATCGCGCGCGGGCCATCCTCCGCTACTCCAGCATGCCCGGCACGAGCCGCCACCACTGGGGCACCGATATGGACCTGAATGCCCTCAACAACGACTACTTCGGGGAAGGCCGCGGCCGCGAGCTCTACGACTGGCTAACGACCCACGCGGCGGAGTACGGCTTCTGCCAGCCCTACACCGCTAAGGGACCGGAGCGGCCCGACGGCTACGAGGAGGAACGGTGGCACTGGAGTTTCCTGCCACTGGCTACCCGGCTGACCGACTACGCCGCCGGCAATCTGAAGGACGCAGACATCAGCGGATTCGACGGCGCGGAGGCCGCACCGCGGATCGAGGTGGTCCGGAATTACGTCCTGGGCGTCAGTCCCGACTGTAAAAATTAGGGCTTGCACGCTGCCAGTCAGCTACTTACCCGTGCACTAGCCGCCATTATGAGTCGAAGGCCGACATGGGGTAAACTTGTAGCGGGGTACCCCGCGTTTACCCTAGCACACAAGAATTGCCCATGGAACTTTACGACATCAATCGCTATGCCCTCATCGTTACGCCTAGTGAGGCCCTACTGCGTTGGGCTATCCGTGAAGACCCAAGCGTGGAGGAAGAGATCGATTTTGACGACACTTCGGACCTGACCACCGTGTACCTGCTTCCCGACTTCGACGAAATGGAGGAGGCCGAGGAGTGGCTCTACAAGAATTTCATGCCCTTGCTGGAAAACCTGCTCGGCGAGTGGGTGGAGGACGACAGCAACTGGCCGGACAACCTGGCCTTCAATCACTTCGAAAAATTCAGCGACTTTACGATCACCAATATGGTGATCGATACCCAGGACGCCAGTTACGATCAGGAGGACGAGGATTAGTATGCATTATCAACGCCCCCCCGAGGCCATCGCCGACC
>JBGTHX010000355.1:0-2651 GCA_041746055.1 Lewinella sp.
CGGAGCGGCGTGCCACGGCGAAGTCGGCGTGGGGGTAGGGCAGCGGTGCCCCGCCGTAGATGGGCACCTCGTCGGCCGACTTGAAGGCGTAGCCGCCTCCGGCGGCCGGGCGCTTGCCCCGGGAGCGGGACCTGATGTACTGGCCGACCAGGACGGCGGCACTGGCCAGGAAGAGGGCGGAGCGTAGAACTAGCATACCCTGGTAACGCCGGCTCCCCGAGGGGCTGTTTGGGGCACCCCGGAATGTGGCAGTGGGGTGACGGTCGGGTATCCGGTTCGCGCCCCGTGGGGAGAAGCAGCCGCTAGCGACCGATCACCAGACGTTGGGTACGCACCTCGTCGCCCAGGCGGAGGGTCACCAGGTAGATGCCGGGTACGAACCGCTGGAGGGGCAAGTCCACCCGGTTCTCCCCGGGATCGGTAGGGTACGAGCGGGTAGCCAGCCCAATGCCGGCAATGGTGGAGAGGACAATGGTCGCCTCCGTGCCGCCCCGGTGGGCGAAAGTCAGCGTAGCCCTGTCCGTAGCCGGATTCGGGGAGAGGGTCATCTCCGTGGCGGGCTTGCGGATGGCCGAGAGTATGCCGCTGTAGGTGAGCGAGCCGTCCAGGTCTTCGGTTACCACGCGATAGTAGGCGATGGGCGGGGGTAGCCCGTCTTCAACCGTGTAGCGCAGTTCCCTATCGGTGTGGCCGGCCGCGGACAGGGATCGCAAGTCGGTCCACCGGCCGCGGCCGTCGGGGCTCCGCTGCAGGTGATGCAGGTAGGTGTCCTTTTCCCGGCGGGTGACCCATTCCAGGACATTGGCGTGGTCCCGGGTTTCCACCGTGAAATCGGCGAACTCCAGGGGCAGCACGGCATCGTCGGAAACGATCAGGTGGTCGATGGGGGTACCGTCTTCCCGCATCGCGAGGCCGAGGCGTTGGATGCCGGTGGTCACGACGTCGAAGGATACCCACGATTCCGCGAATGCGGCACCGTCGGTGTTGCTGTAGGTCCAGTCCCCCTCTTCCACGGCAGGCAGTTCGACTTCGGAGAGTTTATCCCCGTTCAGGTACAGGGTGTAGCTGTTGTCCTCCACGGTGGGCGAGCGGTGGCGGGCCCAGAGGTAATGCATTCCGGCGCGTTTGAAGTTCACGTCGTACTCCAGGAGGGGCGCACTGTCGCTCAGGGTATCGGCGGCCGATTGTCCGGATCCGCCGGCATTTCCTACCACTACGTACCTTCCTCCGTTGGCCGCGGTGTCCGGCAGCTCCGTCCAGCGCAGTGTGCTGAAGGTGTCTATACCGCCTCGGTTCCGGGAGGGGGATTCGGCGGGAATGTCCAGGTAGTCGCCGGCAACGTCCTCCTCCTGGTACACTCGATCGGGCGGGCGCTCGATGGTGTTGAACTGGGCGAAGCCGTCGGGTACATAGCTGTCGTTGGTGGTGATGATGATCTTGTCGATCTGGGTGCCGTCCGACTTGGGGTAGACACTCAGGGTGATCAGGCCGGGACCGATCAGATTGAAGGTGTCGAGGCTCTTCTGCCAGACCCACTGCCCCCCCGAGTCGGTGAGGTCGAAATCGGCGATCGTGGTGGTACCCGCGGCGATCCAGATACCGTCCTGCCCGGTGGTGGCGCGGTGCCGAACGTAGATGTAGTGGAGGCCGGCGCTGACGTTTTCCAGGTAATAGTCCAGTCGGGCCGTCTGGGTGTAGTTAGAAGAATCGGAGGTTACGCCGTACGCGTCGGTGGTCAGATAGGTGCCGCCGCTGGCCCCTGGGTCCGTCGCGGCTTCCCAGTAGGTACAGTCAAAGCCCGACACGCCGGATGTGGCGTTGGTGAAGTCCTCGGCTTCTACCACGAGGAGACTGTCGGCGGTCCGGTTATCCTGGGAATGAGAAATGCGGCCGTCCGCATCCTTGAGATCCGGCGAGGGGGTGGCGGGGGTTGGTTCGGGACCAAACCGATCAAAGGTGGTGCCGGACTCCGTACTGACCACGAGCTTGTCGAGGTGCAGGCCGTCTTCGGCGTGGTGGATCGCCACGGTGTGTATTCCGGGGGTGGTCACGTCAAAGGTCAGGGGTGCCTCGAACCAGTACCAGCCTCCGAGGACGGGCAGTTCCAGGCTTTCCTGAAACAGCGCCCCGTCGAAAGAAGCGTGCAGGGAGTTGCCCTGCTCGTTGAAGGCGGTGTAGCGGACGTATAGATAGTGGGTGCCGGTGTGGGTGAAATCGATGTCGAAGGTCAGGGTCGCGCCGTCCAGGGGCTGATCCAGGGCGTCCTGCCCGGCGGTGGGCACGATCAGGTAGCCTCCGCTGCCCGCTGAATTGCTGGTGTACTCCGTCCAGCGCACGTTCGCGTTATGCCCGGTGTGGGTGGAGGGGGAGCCGGTCGTTGGTCGTTCCGCCTCCAGGACGGCCGTGCCTACCCCGTTCTCCGACCACTCGGCGTAAGTAGTCGGCGTGTCGGCATCACAACCCGGGGAAGGAAGCGCCGGGGCCGGGATGGGGCCGGGAAAGAACCAGGTAAGCAGGAGATAAAGGCGGTAGAAGTAAAGCATTTTACGGGCGGACATTCCACCACACAAGTGGCGGATAGCTACCGGACCGGGTGCAAAAGCATCCCGGAAAAGGTAAGGCTGGGACTAGCTCCCTAAACTCGGATTAGC
>JBGTHX010000356.1:0-22554 GCA_041746055.1 Lewinella sp.
CCCACCTGCTGACGCTGGACGTGGCGGACCGTCAGGGGGTAGGGGAGGCGATCCGCGGACTCCCCCCCCACTGGGCCGAGGTCGATCTGCTCATCAATAATGCCGGAAAGGCAAAGGGATTCGATCCGATCCAGGAGGGGAATCTGGACCACTGGGACGAAATGATCGACGTAAACCTGCGCGGACTCCTCTACGTCACCCGGGCCATTACCCCCGGTATGGTGCAGCGCGGTCGCGGGACCATCATCAACGTATGCAGCACGGCCGGCAAGGAGGTTTATCCCAGCGGGAATGTCTACTGCGCCACCAAGCACGCGGTCGACGCGCTCACTTACGCGATGCGGCTGGACCTGGTCAGGCACGGGATCCGCGTCGGGCAGGTGTGTCCCGCACACGTGGAAGAGACCGAATTTGCCGTGGTGCGCTTCGATGGTGATACGCAGCGCGCCAAGATATACGATGACTTCCAGCCCCTACGCTCGAGCGACGTGGCAGAAACGATCTACTTCATGGTGAGCCGGCCGGCCCACGTCAATATCATGGACGTCGTACTCCAGGGCACGCAACAGGCCAGCTCCACCGTGGTGGACCGCAGCGGGCGCGCCAAGTTCGCGCCAGGGGAGGAAGAATAGCATGGACTACCGCCCCCTCTTCATCGTCATCGAAGGCCTCGACGGCAGCGGCAAGACCACCCAGGTAGAGCGCCTGAAGGACTACTTCCAGGCCCGGGGGGAATCCTGCCACGTCACGGCGGAACCCACGGAAATGCCGACCGGAAGACTGATCCGCAGTATCCTCCGCCGGGAACTTACGGTCGACCCCCGTACGCTGGCGGCCCTCTTTGCCGCCGACCGGGTCGAGCACGTTTTCCACCCGGAGACCGGGTTGCTCGCGCAGCTGGCCGGCGGGCACCACGTCATCGCCAGCCGTTACTACTTCAGCAGCCTGGCCTACCAGAGCGAATACGCGGACCCCGCCTGGATCGCCGCACTCAACCAGCAGGCCCGGAGTACCCTGCCCGCTGACCTCACCCTCTTTCTGGACCTGGAGCCGGAGATCAGCCTGCAGCGGATCGCCACCCGCCCCGGGCCGGACGAACTCTTTGAGACAATGGAGAAACTTACCCACGTACGGGAGAGCTTTCACCTGGCCTTCCAGCACTTCGGAGGAGGGGAGAACATCCAGATCGTAGATGCGGGAGCACCGGCTGAGGAGGTCACGGAGCTCATCATCCAAGCGGTGGAAGCTTTGTAACTTTACTCATTCAAAAATTTCTTTTTATGATAACTGCACTTGACCTTGACTTCCTTGATAAGTCTTCTGCCATCGCCGCCTTTCTGGTTGCCGACGATGCGGGGTATACGCTAGTTGAATGCGGCCCCTATTCCACCCACGAAAATCTGTTGGCGCGGTTGAAGGACCTTAAGGTCAAACCCGAATCCATCCACACCCTCCTGCTGAGCCACATTCACTTCGACCACGCGGGCGCCGCCTGGTGGTGGGCCCGGCGGGGTACGCAGGTGTTCGTCCACCCGCGGGGACTGAAGCACATGATCGACCCGGAACGGCTCTACCACTCGGCCCGGCAGATCTACGGCGACCGCATGGACGAACTATGGGGTAAGATGGAAGCCATCGATCCCGACCGCATCTCTTCCGTCGACGACCGCGAAGAATTGCTGATCGGCGGACAAACCTGGGTGGCCCACCACACGCCGGGGCACGCCAGTCACCACATCGCCTGGCAGCTGGACCAATCAGTATTTACGGGCGACGTAGGCGGCTGCCGCATCCACGGTGGGCCCGTGGTGCCGCCCTGCCCGCCGCCGGATATCGATGCCGGGGCCTGGCGAGCGTCCATCGACCGCCTCCGGTCACTGGACGCGGAGGCATTCTACCTCACCCACTATGGACAAATCACGGATACCTCCGCCCACCTCGACGAGCTGGGTCGTCGGCTGGACGAGTACATTTCCTGGATGGAGCCGTACTACCGCGACGGCACGCGCGCGGAAACCATCGAGCCCCTCTTCAAGCGATTCTATACCGACAAACTGCGTACCGCCGGGGTGGGGGAACAGGACATGGAGTCCTACCTCGCCGCCAACCCGCCCTATATGAGCGTGGTGGGTCTGCTGCGCTGGCTGCGTATCCGGGACGAACGGGGTTAGTGCATCCGGTCACCCCGGACCTCCAGACGCGTCATCAAGTCTGCCTCGAAGGCCAGAAATTCCTTCCAGCGGGTATCGACCTGCTCGCGGGGGAAATACTTCCGAGCGAGCTCTAGGAAGAGCACGTAGTGCCCCGCTTCGGCGACCATGAACTTGTGGTACCAGCCGCGGAGTGACTCGTCCGACACGTACAGGCTCATGAGCCGGAAGCGCTCGCAGCTGCGGGCCTCGATCAGGGCAAAGATGAGCAGGCGCTCGAGAAGGGCGGCGTCCCTGCCGCCCCCCTTCCGGGAGTAATCCATGAGCGCATTAACGTATTCGTCCTTCCGTTGCCGGCCCAGTTTCAGGCCCCGCTTGTCGAGTTCGGCCAGTACGGCGCGAAAGTGACCCCACTCCTCGGTGACGATGGGGGCCAGTTCACGTACCAGTTCCTCGCGGTCCGGGTAGCCCTGGATCAGGGAGATACAGCTCGTTGCGGCCTTCTGCTCGCAGTAGGCGTGGTCAGTCAGTATCTCCCCGAGGTCCATCTCCGCTAGGTTGACCCACCGGGGATCGGTGGGCAGGCCGAGATTGAGCATTTGTACGGTGGCCGTTTCCATATCAGACCCAGTAGACCAGGTTAAGGTCCTGGGCGTGGGGCATCAGGTCGTGTACCGGGCGGAGGCGGAAGCCGTACTCGTAGACGCCGGCCAGACTGGGGTCGACCTCCACCTGGTAGGTGGCGGTACCCTCGGTCTGGGCCACCCGCTGGAAGGGCTCGGCCCGGCGCAGCACGATCTTCTCCTCGTCGATGCGCTGGTAGAACAGGGCCTCCAGGATCAGGTGATCGGGGTCGATGCCATTGGTCGAGATGACCACCTCGGCGGCGAAGGTATCGCCTACGGGGAGGGCGTGGTTGACGGTGTCGTAGCTGTTGTTCTCCACGGTCTCGACGCCGTCCCACTTGGCGGTGGTATCCTCCTTCCAGGCGGCGTATTCCTTGCCGGGCTTCATATCATCCTGGCGGACGGCCGCGGCGCTCTTGCCGAGGGGCAGGTAGAAGCGCTCGTAGTAGTCGTCCATCATCCGCTTCATCGTGAAGGTGGGGGCCACCTCGGCGATGATCTGCTTTACGTAGCCCATCCATTCCTGGCTGATGCCCCTCGGGTCGCGTTTGTAGTAGACCGGGATGATCTCTTCCTCCAGGATGCGGTACATCGTCTCGGCGTCGAGCTCGTTCTGCAGGTGCTGGTCGTCATAGGTACGTTCCAGCGGCAGGGCCCATCCCGCATCGGGGCGGTAGCCCTCGGCCCACCAGCCGTCGAGTACGGAGAAGTTCACCGAACCGTTCAGGGCGGCCTTCATACCGGAGGTGCCGGAGGCCTCGAGCGGACGCGTCGGGGTGTTGAGCCAGATGTCCACGCCCTGGGTCAGCAACTTGGCCATCTCCATGTTGTAGTCCTCGAGAAAGATGATCTTGCCGGCGAAATCCGGATCCTTGCTGATGTGGACGATCTGCCGGATCAGGTCCTGTCCGCCCTGGTCAGCGGGGTGCGCCTTACCCGCGAAGAGGAAGATCACGGGCTGGTCCTGCCGGTTCACGAGATCGCGCAGTCGGTCGCGGTTGGTGAAGAGCAGGGTAGCGCGCTTGTACGTGGCGAAGCGACGGGCGAAGCCAAGCACCAGCGCCCTGTCGTTGATCTTGCTCAGAATATCGTAAGTGGTTCGGGGGCTCTCGCCGCGGCGGCGCATGTCCACCTCCAGTTTCTTCTTCACGTAGTTGATCAGGCGCACCTTAAGGGCGTGGCGCGTCTTGAACAGGGTCTCGTCGTCGATCTGGTGGATCTGACGCCAGATGTCCTTATTGCTCTGGTCGCGCACCCAGTCCTTGCCGAACTTGGTGGTGTAGAGATCGTGCAGGCTGTCGGCGATCCAGGTAGGGTAGTGGACCGAGTTGGTGACGTAGCCGATGTGTACCTCTTCGGCGGTGTAGCCGGGATACAGGTTCGTGAACATCTCCTGGCTCACCTCCCCGTGGAGTTTCGACACGCCATTGACGCGCTGGGACAGGCGGATGCTGAGCTTGGACATATTGAAGTCCTCGTGCTCGTCCATCGGATTGAAGCGGCCGAGGGCCATAAATTCCGCCCAGTCGATGCCCAGTTCCACGGCGTAGTTGTACAGGTAGTTCCGCATCAGGTACTCGGGGAAGTGGTCGTGGCCCGCGGGTACCGGCGTGTGGGTGGTGTAGAGGCTGGAGGCGCGCACCATCTCCCGGGCTTCGGGGAAGGTGAGGCCGCCGCCCACGTAGTTCTTCAGCCGCTCCAGCGAGAGGAATCCGGCGTGACCCTCGTTCAGGTGGTAGATATCGGGGTTCAGTCCCATTTCCTCGATGGCGCGCACGCCGCCGATGCCGAGCAGGATCTCCTGCTTCAGGCGGTGCTCGTTGTCACCACCGTACAGCTGGTGGGTGAGGGCGCGGTCCTCGGGGTTGTTGTCTTCGTGGTCGGTATCGAGCAGATAGAGCTTGATCCGGCCGATGGCCAGGCTCCAGACCTTGGCCTGTACGATACGTCCCTGGATGCCCACGGATACCTTGAGCCAGTTGCCGTCGTCGCGGCGCACGGGCTCGACCGGCAGCTGGGTAAATTTCTGGGCGGGATAGTGGTGGATCTGGTCGCCGTTGAGGCTCAGGCCCTGGTTGAAGTACCCGTAGCGGTACAGGAGGCCCACGCCGAAAAGGTCGACGTTGCTGTCGCTGGCTTCCTTGAGGTAGTCGCCCGCGAGTACGCCGAGACCGCCGCTATAGAGCTTTAGGCTGATGTGCAGGCCGTACTCCATGCTGAAGTAGGCTACCCGGGGCAGTCCTTCCTTCATCGGTTCCTCGAGGTAGGCATCGAACGCCTGCTCGGCCGACTTGAGGCATTTGACGAATTCCGTATCGTTGGCCAGTTCCCGGAGGCGGGAGGGGGGCAGCGTCTCCAGCAGGGCGACCGGGTTGTAATTGAGCGCTACGAAGAGCGCGGGATCGATGCTGTTAAAAAGCTCCGATACCTGGGGCATCCAGGACCACAAAATATTGTGGCTCATCCGGTGGAGCGGCGTGAGTACCTCGGGCAATTGATTCTGGATGAAGATGCGCTTGAGCTTCATCTCCGTATTCGTAGGGGTGACAGTCATATTCGTTTTCGATTGGTGGTGAGGGCACTCCGGCGCGCAAGTTGCGGCGGGCGCGCGGGTGCAGGGGTAAGCCGGTCGCCAAAAATGCGACTTTTCCCCGGCATATACAAAAATGGCCCGCTCCCCGGACGTTGGGAGCGGGCCACGTGGACCGGAGGGTGAGAACCTAGTAGAGGTACTCCAGGGCCACCCGGTCGTAGTAGCCGAACTCGCCGTCCTCGCCGCTCCTGAAGCAGGAGAGCATGACGGAGTTGGCATCGTAGCCGGTAGGGGTACCGGGGATGTGCACCGCTCCGTCGGAGCCGGCCGCTTCGCCGGTCTGGCCACAGGACTGCCGGCTGAACCAGTCGGTGTGCCGCAGGCCCATGGCGTGGCCCATCTCGTGGGTGATGACGTGCTCGTTGGTGTTGGTGTCGTAGTTATTCATCCCGTTGTAGATCTGCACCCACTTGTAGGGTTGGCCGCCACTCGGGAATCCGGCCACGCCGCCGGCGCCGTCGTTGCTGACGTTGCGGTACACCACGATGTCCGCGCTGGTACTGGCCCCGAAGGTCAGCGTGAAGCGCTTGCTGGTGTTCAGGGCGTTGTAGTTGGCCACGGCCCACTCCAGGGCGGTACGCATCTTGCTGGTGAGGGCGTAGCCGCTGCCGGTATAACCGATGACGCTGATGTTGTTGTCGCTGACCAGTTTGTTGGTACGGTACTGCTTTTCCAGGTTGGCGTCCATGGCCTGCAGTTCCCGCAGCTGGTCCTTGGTGAGCTCGATGTCGTCGTCGACCAGGTAGAGTTCCTCCGAAGTGCCGTCCGGACGGGTACGGCTGATCTTGCGGGCTGAGTCAAAGTGGGCGGAATGGCCGTCCACGTGGTGGGTGATCGGTTCCTCCAGGCCGAGGTCGGGGAGGTTCGTGTGGCCGTCCTCGTTCTCGTCCACGAGGAAGGCTGAATGCAGGGTCACGGCTTCGCTGCTGAGGGGCATCTCCTCGTTACAGGAGGTCAGCGCCGCGAAGGTCAAAAGGGCGAAAAAGGGTAAAATTAATTTCATGAGTTGACGTATGGGATGGTGAGGACCGGGCACGCAGAGGCTACGGCCTGCAAGGCGGGGTACCGATCTGAAATGAGTAAAAGGATTGGTGGTTCCACCGGGATAAACCGGGGGAGGGGCTGAGGCAAAACGTGCCCTTAAGGGCGGTTTGAAGGATTTAGGTTATTGGCAAGGTAGTACACAAATCCGCAATCACAAATATATCGTCATCTTTTTTGTCAAGACAATTATGTATGCCCTCCGCTAGGCTTAGCCTACCGTAGATAGGGTATTATAGACGATAAGCCCAACATCCGGGAGACCGATCTCCGGGAATACCTCCGGCACCTGCGAACCCGCCCGCCCACCTCTCCGGTTCTACCCCTATGAAAGTAACGATCCTGATCGCCTCCTTTACCCTTATGCTCACGTCCTGCGCTTCGCAGGTTAGCCCGGAGCGCAAGGCGGACCTGGCCAAGCAACCCTCCGTCACCGTCGAGACGGCCGTCGGGCCCCTCGAATTGCCAAGCCCGTACGCTTCGCAGTCGGCCGTAAAACTCAGTGAGATCACCCCTTGGCCCGCCGACGGCAGCCCGGTAGCCCCCGACGGCTTTACCGTCAACCGCTACGCCACCGGCCTGCAGCATCCGCGGATGGTGTACGTCTCCCCCGATGGCGAGGTCTTCGTCGTCGAGAGCAACACCCGCAACAGTGCCAACCGCATCCAGCGGCTGGTGGACACGGACGGCGACGGTACCGTGGACCGGAAGGAAGTGATTGCGGAGGACCTCAACCAGCCCTTCGGCATGCTGGTATTGGACGGCTACTTCTATGTAGCCAACACCGATGCCACCTGGCGGTACCCCTACGCCAGGGGACAGGCCACGCTCGCGGCCGGTAGCGGCGAGAAAATCCTCAGCACTCCGCCCCAGGGGTACAATAACCACTGGACGCGCAACCTGCTGGCCGCACCGGACGGCAGTAAGGTGTACGTCTCCGTAGGCTCTGGCAGCAATGTCGGAGAGAACGGCATGGAGAAGGAAACCAACCGTGCGACCATCCTCGAGATCAATCCGGACGGCGGCGGTATGCACGAGTACGCCACGGGTCTGAGGAACCCCGTCGGCATGGCCTGGAACCCCGTCACCGGAGCCTTGTGGACCGCCGTCAACGAGCGCGACGAATTGGGCGACGGACTGGTCCCGGACTATATCACCAGCGTACAGCCCGGCAAATTCTACGGTTGGCCGTACAGCTATTACGGACAGCTCGAGGACCCGCGCTGGTCCGAGGATCCCCACCGGCAGCTGGTGGCCCAGGCGGTGGTGCCCGATGTACCCCTCGGTGCCCACACCGCTTCGCTGGGGCTTGCCTTTTACACCGCGGATCAGTTTCCGTCCGCTTACCACAACGGTGCATTCGTAGGACAGCACGGCAGCTGGAACCGCTCAGAGTTCAGCGGGTATAAGGTGGTATTCGTGCCCTTCGACGCGGCCGGCAAGCCCCAGCCCCCGCAGGACTTCCTCACCGGCTTTATCGCCGACGCTCCGTCCGGTAAGGTGTGGGGACGCCCGGTAGGCGTGACGGTGCTGCCCGACGGAAGTCTGGTCGTGGCCGATGACGACGGCGGTGTGCTGTGGCGGGTTTCCGCCACCGGTAAATAATCTATTTTACCTGCCCTCATCCATTCCTTAGCACTATGCCCCTGCTTATTCTGCTTCTCGGATTCTTCTTTCCGCGCATCATTATCGTACTGCTCTACTTCCTGACCGGTTGGTTTGCGCGGGCCTTTGACGGATTCATTCTTCCGCTGCTGGGCTTCTTTTTCCTGCCCCTGACCACGCTGTGGTACGGCATTTCGGAAACCTACTTCCCCGCCGCCCAGACGATCGGAATGATCATCGCGGTACTGCTGGACCTGGGAATTATTGGTAGCCGCCTGCGGCGCTAGAGCGGGATATTGCCGTGCTTCTTTCTGGGCTGTACCGTCACCTTGCCCTCCAGGGAAGCGAAGGCGCGGATGAGCTTCCTTCGGGTATCCCGGGGGTAGATGACCTCGTCGATAAAGCCCCGCTGGGCGGCCCGGTAGGGGTTGGCGAAGGTTTCGGCGTACTCCCGCTCCTTTTCAGCGAGCGTCTCCTCCGGCTTGCCGGACGAATCTATCTCGCGCCGGAAGATGATCTCGCTGGCACCCTTGGCTCCCATCACGGCGATCTCGGCGCCCGGCCAGGCAAAGTTGAAGTCCGCGCCGATGTGCTTGGAGTTCATCACGTCGTAGGCCCCCCCGTAGGCCTTGCGGGTAATGACCGTGACCCGGGGCACCGTGGCCTCGCTGAGGGCGTACAGTAATTTCGCGCCGTTGGTGATGATGCCGTTCCACTCCTGGTCGGTACCGGGCAGGAAGCCGGGTACATCCACCAGTACCAGCAGCGGCACGTTAAAGCAGTCACAGGTGCGCGTGAAGCGGGCCGCCTTCTTCGAGCTGTCGACGTCCAGCACCCCGGCCAGGCTATAGGGCTGATTGGCGATGATGCCGATACTTTTTCCCGCGAGCCGGGCGAAGCCCACCACGATGTTCTCGGCGTAGCGCTCGTGGATTTCGAGAAAGGTGCCGGGGTCGATGACGCCGCGGATCACTTCCCGCATATCGTAGGGCTGGTTGGGGTTATCGGGGACGATCCCCTCCAATTCTTCCCGCAACTCCGTGTCGAGATGGTAGGGGAGTGACGGGGGCTTCTCCTCGCAGTTCTGGGGCAAATAGGAAAGCAGGTCCCGCAACTGTCGCAGACAGAGCACGTCGTTCGCGGCCGTGAGATGCGTCACGCCGGATTTGGTGGAGTGGGTGGAGGCGCCGCCCAGTTCCTCGCTGGTTACGGTTTCGTTGGTGACGGTCTTTACCACGTTAGGCCCGGTCACGAACATATAGCTGGTGTGCTCCACCATGATCGTGAAGTCGGTCATAGCCGGGGAGTACACCGCCCCCCCGGCGCACGGGCCCATGATGGCCGACAACTGGGGAATGACGCCGGAAGCCTGGACGTTACGGTAAAAGATATCCGCGTACCCGCCGAGCGAGCGTACGCCCTCCTGGATCCTGGCGCCGCCACTGTCGTTCAGGCCGATCAGGGGAGCGCCGGTCTTGACGGCCATGTCCATGATCTTGCAGATCTTCTCCGCGTGGGTCTCGGAAAGGGAGCCGCCGAAGACGGTAAAGTCCTGGGCGAATACGTACACCAGCCGGCCGGTGATGGTGCCGTAGCCGGTGATGACGCCGTCGCCGTAAAAAACCTGCTCCTGCATGTCGAAGTCGGTGGTCCGGTGGGTGACGAGGGCGCCGACCTCCTCGAAGCTGCCGGGGTCGAGGAGCAGGTTGACCCGCTCCCGGGCGGTGAGCTTTCCCTTGCCGTGTTGTTTTTCGATCCGCGGGGCACCTCCGCCCTGGTGGGCCAGGGCGAGCTTCTCCGCTAGCGTAGCTGCTTTATTCATGGGGTAGGGGGATTATGCGTGTCGGCTCAGCCACTCGGGCGATCCGGTGGCGGGTACGCTGAGGCGTGACCGGTTGGTTTCGTAAATGCGGGCGGCGAAGAGCGCCGCGATGCGTGACATCTCGCGATCGGCTTCCTCGACGGCCTCCGGCCGGAAGTAGCGCTTGACAAAGTTAGTGTCGAACTCACCGGTGCGAAAGCCCTCGCTTTCAAAGACGAAGCGACCGAACGCAAGAGTGGTTTCGATGCCCTCGATGCGGTAATCCGAAATGGCCGCCAACATTTTCTGGATGGCTTCGGCGCGGGTGGCCCCGTGGGTTACCAGCTTGGCGATCATTGGATCGTAGTGGATGGGGATATCCATTCCCTCCTCGAAACCGTCGTCGACGCGTGCGTCGGCCGGGGGTCGGTAGACTTCGAGCCGGCCGATACTGGGCAGGAAGCCGTTGAGCGGATCTTCGGCGTAGACCCGTAGTTCCAGGGCGTGGCCGTGGATGCTAAGGTCGTCCTGGGTGAAGGCGAGGGTTTCCCCGCGGGCTACCCGGATCTGCTGCTCGACCAGGTCGATGCCGGTGATCAGTTCCGTGACGGGATGTTCCACCTGCAGGCGGGTATTCATCTCCAGGAAGTAGAAGTTGTGGTCGTCGTCGAGCAGGAACTCCACCGTGCCGGCCCCGACGTAGTCGCAGGAGCGGGCCACCTGCACCGCGGCCTCGCCCATCCGCGCGCGCAGGGTGGGGGAGAGGACGGCCGAGGGGGCCTCCTCCACTACCTTCTGGTGGCGCCGCTGTACGCTGCAGTCGCGCTCGAAAAGGTGGACGCAGTGACCGTGAGTATCGGCCAGGACCTGGATCTCGATGTGGCGCGGGGAGGTGATATACTTTTCAATGAAGACGCTGCCGTCTCCGAAGGCGTTCCGGGCCTCGCTGATGGCGCGCTCCATCTGCTCCTCCAGATCGGACTCTGCTTCCACGACCCGCATGCCCTTACCACCGCCACCGGCGGCGGCCTTGATCAGGATGGGGAAGCCGATCTCCCGCGCGACCGCCTTGGCGCGTTCGGGATCCTCCACGGCCTCGTCGAGGCCCGGTACCATGGGAATATCGTAATCACTGACCGTATCCTTGGCGGCCAGTTTGTTGCCCATCACCTCGATGGCGTGGGGACGCGGTCCGATAAAGGTGATCCCGGCCTCGGCCACGGACCGGGCAAAGACGGCATTCTCGCTGAGGAAGCCGTAGCCCGGATGGATGGCATCCGCACCGGTATTCCGGGCCGCGGCGATCACCTTCTGCATATCGAGGTACGACTGGCTGGAAGGGGCCGGTCCGAGGTGGACGGCTTCGTCCGCGAAACGGACGTGGGGGGAAAGCCGGTCGGCGTCGGAATAGACCGCCACGGTGGCAATTCCCATCTTCCGGGCGGTGCGCATGACGCGCAACGCGATCTCTCCGCGGTTGGCGACTAGGATCTTCTTCATTGCATTTCGATTAAGAGCTGCCGCTTATCGACGGCATCGCCCTGTTGGACATGGACCGCGGCCACGGTACCGGTACCTTCCGCTTTGATGACGTTCTCCATTTTCATCGCTTCCAGCACGAGCAATGGCTCGCCTGCCTCGACTTCGTCTCCCGCGGCTACCAGGATCTGGAGGATGAGCCCGGGCATGGGCGCGCTGACGTCGTTGGTCTGTACTTCCACGCTGGTGGCCAGGCCGAGCCGGGCTACCGTGGCGTCGTAGGAATCGGCCAGGTCCACCGTGAACCGTCGCCGGTTCACGGAAACGACGAGGCGTTTGGCGAAGGGTGCTGCCTCTACGATCTCGCAGACGTAGCTTATACCCCCCTGGATCAGGTGGTATTTCCCGCTAAAGGGTCCGACCAGATCGATCCGCTCGAGGTCCGCGGCCTGCACTTCGTAAGATTGATCCGCTACCGTAGCGATGTAACTATCCATGGTGATGGGCTGATTAAAAGATGAAAGGGAAGCTGGCGGGTGCTCAGCGGGCCTGCATCCGGATGCCGGCATCCAGGCGAATGGTGGTGCCGTTGAGGTAGTCGTTCTCCACGATCTGCTGGGCCAGTTGGGCGACCTCCTCAGGCCGCGCCAGCCGTACGGGGTACAGGGGCTGTTTGGAAAGCGAATCGAATACCTCCTGCGGGAAGCTGTCGAACATCGGGGTGTGCACGAGGCCAGGTGCTATGGCGTTAACCCGGATTCCGTTACGGGCGAGGTCCCGGGCCATGGTAAACGTCATGCTCACCACGCCCCCTTTGGAAGCGGCGTAGGCGGCTTGGCCGATCTGTCCCTCGTAGGCCGCGACGGAGGCGGTATTGATAATCACCCCGCGGCCGCCATCCTCGTTCAGGGGCTCGTTGCGCGCCATGGCGAAGGCCGCTATACTGGCCACGTGGAAGGTGCCGATCAGATTGATCTGGATCACGCGGGCGAAGGCGGCGGCATCTCCCGGTCCGTCGCGGCCGATGGTCTTCACCGCGGGGGCGATGCCGGCGTAATTGCAGCAGATATGTACGCCACCGAAGTCTTGTACCACCCGGTCTACGGCCTCCTGGACCGAATCGGCGCGGGTAACGTCCACGAAGTAGAAGGCGGCGCGTTCACCCAACGCTTCAGCAATGCGCCCGCCGCGCTCCCGATCCACGTCAAAAATAGCGACGCTTGCGCCTGCTCCGTGAAAACGCCGGGCGGTGGCTTCCCCCAATCCGGAAGCGCCTCCCGTGATAATGGCCGTGCGGTCTTTGATCTTCATGCCGCAACCTACAAAAAATCGCCGCCGGAGGAGGGACGCGCGCATGTTCACGCCCCGGGGGTATTAATCCGCTTCCCGCAAGCTGGGCTACGATTGTGAAAAGACTGACCATTCTGAGCAATCCGGAGGGGGTTGGCTTCCGTACTTAAGGCAAACCAAAACGCTTTATGAAGACACCGAAGTTTTCTCAATCGCGGGTCGTTGCCGACCGCGATCCCCACAGCCGCCGACGCTTCCTGCAGAAATCCGGCATCGGTCTGGCCGCCGCCGGCTTGTTCCTCGCCGGTTGCGAGGACGACGACGATCCCATCATGATTGACGACACCGTAAACCTAGGTTCCGGTGATGTAGGGGTACTCAATTACGCCTACGCGCTGGAACAACTCGAGGCCGCCTTCTACGCCCAGGTGTTGCAGGGCGGTTACTTCGCCGGGGCCAGTGCCTCCGAGCAGCAGATCATGGTCGACCTCGAAGCCCACGAGCGGGCTCACGCCGACTTCTTTAAGGCCGCCATCAATTCGGTAGCCACCGCCATCCCGGCCCTGGAGGTTGATTTCTCCAGTATCGACTTCGACAGCCGCTCCAGCGTCCTGGGCACCGCCCAGGTATTCGAGGACCTCGGCGTGTCCGCCTACAACGGCGCCGGACGACTTATTCAGAACGCGGATTACCTGGTAGTTGCCGGTAAGATCGTGAGCGTCGAAGCCCGCCACGCCGCCGCCATCCGCAGCATCAACGCCGGCACCCCTACGGCATTTGCCAACAGCGAAGTGGTGGATAGCAACGGACTGGATGTCTCCCGTACCCCCAGCCAGGTACTCACCATGGCCGCCCCCTTCATCATTACACCCATCGACGCCAGCGGTCTTCCGCAGTAGTCCACCCCAAAAAACAGACCATGAAACTGAATAAATTATTCGATCAATTCCAGGCCCTGGCGGAAAACTCAGCTCCCGCCTCCGTGAGCACCCGCCGCGAAGCCTTCGGTCAGATCGGCCGCGGACTAGGCAAGGTAGCCACCGTAGCGCTGCCCCTGGCCGCCTTCATGAAACCGGGCACTATGCACGCCCAGTCCAGCGGTGACAGCGTGATCGACGTCCTGAACTTCGCACTCACCCTCGAATACCTAGAGAACGAGTACTACGCCACCGGCCTGTCCAGCGATAACCTGCTTTCCGGCGATATGCGCGCCACCGTGGCCCTGATCGGGCAGCACGAGGCCGCTCACGTGGAGTTCCTGCGCACCGCCATCAGCGGCTCGGGCGGCACTCCGGTCGAGAAGCCCGAGTTTGACTTCACCGCCAACGGTACCTTCCCCAACATCTTCTCTGATCCGGCTACCTTCATGGCCGTAGCTCAGGCCTTCGAAGATACCGGTGTGAGGGCCTATAAGGGGCAGGCCACTAACCTGATGGGCAACGGCGACGTGCTCACCGCGGCGCTGCAGATCCACTCCGTAGAAGCCCGCCACGCTTCCGAGATCCGTCGCCTGCGCGGCTCGAAGGGCTGGATCACCCAGGCCGTAAATACCACCGGTGCCGCCGCCGCCGACGGCGTATACGCCGGCGAAGACAACGTAATGCAGCTCGGGGTCGACGTGACCACGGTCACTAGTGTATCCCGTGACCACATCACCGAGGCCTACGACGAACCGTTGACGAAGGAGGCCGTACTCAATATCGCTTCCCTGTTCCTCGCCTAACCGGGATTACATATCCCTGATAAAGATGCTCACCGCTCCCCCGGCGGTGGGCATTTTTCGTTTACCCGGACCCCCGGCACCCGCGTTCCCGCCTGCCTTAGCCGAGTCCCACGTCCAGCGTCATCATGATGATGAAGCCGAGCACGAAGCCGAGGGTAGCGATGTCGGTGTTGCTTTCCAGCTGGGTTTCCGGGACCACCTCCTCGATCACCACGAAGATCATCGCGCCGGCGGCGAAGGCGAGCGCGTAGGGGAGGATGGGAGTAAAGAAGGTCACGGCCACCGCGCCCAGCACAGCGGCGATCGGCTCCACGGCGGCCGAGAGCTGCCCGTACCACCAGCTCTTGAAGGGCGATACCCCCTGCCGGCGCAGCGGCATCGATACGGCTAGCCCCTCCGGAAAGTTCTGGATGCCGATGCCAATGGCGAGCGCCACTGCCGCACCGATGGAAGCGCCCGGCATGCCCGCGGCCACGCCTCCGAAGAGCACCCCCACGGCCAGTCCTTCCGGAATATTGTGAAGGGTGATCGCCAGCACGAGGAGGGTAGTGCGTCGCCAGGGCGATTTGATGCCTTCCGTTTCACTTTCATCGAAGTTGATGTGGAGGTGGGGGAGGACCTTATCGAGTCCGAAGATGAACAATGCGCCCATGCCGAACCCCACCGCAGCGGGTACGACCTTGACAAAGCCCTCACCCGGGCTCATTTCGATACCCGGGGCGAGCAAGCTCCAGAAACTGGCCGCCACCATGACCCCGCCGGTAAAGCCGAGGGCCCCGTCGAGCAGCGTGCGGTTCATGCCGCGGAAAAAAAAGACCAGGGCGGCCCCCGCCGCGGTGAGGATCCAGGTAAACAGGGAGGCGTACAGCGCGGCCAGGATGGGATCGATGGACTCTAGGTAGGCGACTACGGAAGCGAGCATAAGCTGATTTGGGGCAATATTACAGGAATTTGGGTGAGCCAACATCCAGATCGGCAAAAGGGATGTTAGGCCGGTACTTTGCCGGTGTACGCTGCTGCGTGCCGGCGATCCCCCCCCAGCATTCACTTTATACTCCGGACACCTTGCTATTACTACTGCTCAAGAAGCTCGCCACGCTGCGTCGGCCCATTTTTGTCGCCTCCGCCCTCTCGTCTGCCCTGCTGTGCACCGCCATCCTGATCGCGGAAACGACCCCGAATACCTACAGTATGTTATTTCGGGACATCGGGGCGGTGCATAGTTCTCCTTTAGCCCTGGGGCTCTACTCTCAGCTGGGACTGGTGCTTTGGTCGCTGGCGGCCGGCGTGTTGTTGCTGGCGGTATACCGCCGCCGGGGCGGTTGGGGCGAACGGAGAAGGTACTTCTGGCCGGACTGATTATGACCCTGGTGCTGGCGGCCGACGACGGGTTCCGGATCCACGAGACCCTCTTCGCCTCCGTGCTGGGCTGGGACGAGAAAGTGGCTTTCGGTATTTACGGGCTGATGATGGCGGACTACCTGTTGGGGTTCCGCCGTGAGATACTGGGATCGCCCTACCCTTACTGATGCTGGCGCTGGGGTGCCTGGGGGCCAGCATGCTGGTCGATGTGAAGCCCGCGGTCGCCAATTACGTCAGGCGACAGGGGGTCTTCCTGCTCGAAGACGGGCTCAAGCTGTGCGGTCTCGGGTTCTGGGTGGGGTACCACTTGCTGGCCAGCGATGGACCGGCAATCCACGGCAATAGCCGTGCTCAGGAAGATTAGTGAATCGTTTGCCGTACCGGGAACCATTTGCATCCAGAGCCTGGGCACTACCCAGTACCTCAGATTTCCCGTGACGGGAATTTCCGTAACGGGCTTCTAGAGCCACCACAAACTCTTTGTATTGTTGAGCCGCAGGAAGTCGTTGACCTTCTTTGCTGGAAAGGCGGTTGCCATCTGGGTAGCGTTGATGAATTGTTCCCCTCACTGAACTCGAAGGCGATGAGGTTGCCCCTATACTCGTGCTGTGTTGTCGTATTCATACAAATGATGTATCGGTTTATACGTTACCAGACTTGGCTAATGAGTTGTCGGCGTTCATCGTCGAGGATGTCCAGGTAGATCATGGTGTTCTTCACCGAAGTGTGGCCGAGCACTTTTTGGATGACGTTCACCGGTACCCTTTCCATGGCCAGCATAACACCCATACTATGCCGCAGTCCACGCGAAGTGGCTTTCCGACCGGTGATGCCGGCGGCGCCCATGACTTCGGCAACGTAGTTGCGGGCCATCCGGCCGGTAACGGACCAGAGGGGTTCGGAGGCGACGGTTTTTTGGGGGCGGCGACCGCGAACCGTCGCGTAGTATCCCTGAATCTCGTACAGGTAGCTTTCCGGCAACTCGTTATCCCGATACCGGTCTACCGGCTTCCCGTTGCGGGTGCCCTGCTTCAGCGTGCGGATCGTGACGTAGTGCCGCTGGAAGTTGAAACTACTGTGGGTGACCGACAGAGCCTCGGACAGCCGGCAACCGGTGTAGTAGAGTAGTTGACAGTAGTATTTCTTGCGGGGTTCCTGCTTCAGGGTAGCTTGTAGGAAGGCGCGGCGTTCGTCGCGATCGAGGTACTTACGCTCGCCCGTTTGTGGGTCCCTAAGTTCGGCGGAGAGGGGCATGATTCTTATTTTAAATTCAATATAGGAAATTAGCTCCGCCTAAACAAACCCGATTAGCATGGAAAAAGGCGAAACAGGGGAGGGTTCGTTTCCGCTTCTGTTGCACAGAAGCAGAAGTGCAAGCTTGATCTTGGTCAATCACCGTGAGTAAAGCCTTGAAAGCGAGGAGCGCTCAATCACCAATCGTCATCACCTAGGTTGCGTATCTTGGGTATAGGATTGGCGTATACCTGGCGTTAGGACAACTTCTATAGATTCAAGCACTTTGTATGGTAACAGCGATACAGAAAAATTATGACTCCTGAAGTTAATCGAAACGGATTAAATAGATATATCCCCGAACCAGTAAGAAGACAGATCCGCCGAGAGTGCGGCTTCGGGTGCGTTTGCTGCGGACTGGCTATCGCCACGTATGAGCACATTGATCCTCCTTTTAAGGATGCTTACGAACACGACCCATCGAAAATGGCTTTCTTGTGCGGTGGCTGTCACGACAGGGTGACAAGACGTGTATGGTCCAAGCAGAAAATTTTAGACGCGCGCCGTAATCCACGTTGTGTTGTCAACGGAAAGTGTCATGATTCATTCGACATATCCGTTAAGGATCCTGTTTTGTGGGTTGGGCCAAACAGAATTTCTGGGATGCGCAAAATATTCAGCGTTGATGACGACATCCTTCTTTCTATCGAGCCGCCAGATAATCCAGGAGAACCCTATTTGATTTCTGGAAGGTTCTTCGATTCCTCTGGTAATCTTCTGTTTGAAATAAATAGAAACGAATGGATAGGGAAAATTGAGAACTGGGACATCGAAACCATTGGACCTACAATAATCATCCGAACGGCTCCATCTACCATTTCCCTTCGAATAACAGTTTTGCCCCCGTCCGGGATTGCTATCGAAAGGGCGGACATGTTTTTCAAACATGCGCGATTTATTGTTAACAAGTACGAAGCCCAGCTTCTCTCATGGAGTGGCGGAGGTATAAGGATTCAAGGTAGAGAGATCAAAGGCACAGACTATCGTGCCACTCTACTAGTTGCACATCGAGACGGCACTTGCAGCCTTGGTGGTGGGGAGGGTGAATTTTCAATTCTACCACCACCCAAGCGTTATCCGGGCACTATTAGGAAAAGGATGCCTATCGGCCGCAATTCAAAATGCGTATGTGGAAGCGGATTAAAGTTCAAGAATTGTTGTGGGCAAGAAAAAACCGGAAATTAAACGCCAGGAAAAGGTGCCATGCTGACTAGGGACGCTTTCGTGCGCTACTAATGGCTCGACTAAGAAGTCAGAAAGGAAGCCTGAACACTACTACAGTAGTGTTTCAGTTGCCTCATATCTTGCCTACGTTTCCGTCGAATTTGCTGCCCTCTGTGGGCAAATCTCGTTGTCGATGAAACAGTTTGGGCAATAGTGGTGCACCATGTGGATTAGGAATAGAGGAAACTCGTCGTGCCTTACCAAAATGACTACCTCCTTTTAACTAAGTAACCTGGCTTCGTGGTCTGAAAACCCGAGGTATTATAGATCAGGAGTGGGGGAGGGATAAGGCCACGCCTATTGCTTCTGATGGTTGACCCTACTGACCTGCGCTCTGCCGCAAAGGCCGGGGGAGCGCAAGCGCCTGTGTAACGGCACCGAATATACAGGTCGCCACGGTCAGCGCGTTCATCAGAATTCTATTCCCAGAGCTAGAGGATAGGCCGTGAATTTTCCCGTGGGAACATTCGGATAAATATAGTTGAGCGCGGTGGGTGACTTTTCCCCGGGCCGGGAATATATTGTATAGTCATCGGCCTGCCGGCAGGCCCTCATTAATAAAGGGGCTGACCCAGCATGCTGCGCTCCCCTGGTACCGCGAGAGGAAGGATTCTCTATTGAAATTTCTGGCGGTACAGGATTAGACTTATCTCTCGAACGCTATAAACGGTCTGCTATGAGGAATTTTCGATCTTTTCGATGGGGGCTATCCCTGTTGGCGGTAATCAGCTTTCTGCTCGGGACTTCTCCGGGCTACGGTCAGGTCGCCGCGGGAGGGAAAACGAAAGAAAAGGCTGAGGAGATTCGGCTGCTCATCGACAGTACCGGCAGGACTGCAAATACCGATTACACCTTTGCCTTGAAACCGAGCCGCTGGTATAAACTTACCGGGCAAGTGGAGTACCCGGATAAACGCATCAGGCAGCTCTTTGCGGACATCGCGGCCAAGATGCGACGGACGGTCAAGGCGCTGGAAAGTGAGAAATTGAAGCAGGAGCTTGCAGGACTGGGCCTTGCGGGTAAAGCAGATGCCCTCATACAGGAATTGCGTCGTGCCGAGAGAATCCTGAAGTCCCCCGCTGTCGGAAATAACCTCCGCTTCGAAAACGATTCTTATACCTACCTCAAGCCGGAAGTTTTCCAACAATTTTCCATAGACAGCTACCATGAGCTGCTCACGGCTACCCTGTCAACAGGCTGCGGAAGGGCCGATACTTCGATCACTTTTGCCCCGACGATTACTTCCGATAAACCGAACGTGTTTGAATTTCCCGCGTTCCAAACCGGTGATTGCCCGGACAACGAGGTCGTCTTTCGCCTGATTAGTCCGGTAGTGGAAAAGGAATTTACGGTAGCGTACTACAACAGCATCGTGGGCCTTGCCGACTTTCTGAATGCACAGACGCCAGACAAAATTACGGACGCTTACCAAGCGGTTAGGGAGGAAAAGAAATTATATGATGACTACCCGAATAATCCTAGGGATTACTTTAGAGCTATCTCACCCTGCAGTTCCTGGTTTACCGAGCTGGAGGAATTGTTGGCCGCTACGGACAGGCGATTAGCCGCAAACGTTCTGCGGCAAACCAACCCTAGTCTAAATCAGTGGATACTGACTACCCTATGGCTCACCGAGGGCCGGATCGCGCTTAACCCCCTAGGGTTTACCGATAGCCTGAAGCTTCCATTAAAGGAAGGTTACGATAGCGGGCCCGCGGCTAAGTACGATCGCTACGTCGAGACCGTGACCCGGCAAATGATCGATTCGGTGGACATCAACGCGGGCCGGATCGATTACCGGACCATGGACTCCCTGCTGCACGAATCCGGACGGGGGAGCGAGCGCTTTTCCTTCAAGGGCTACAATGATTCGCTGCGCGCTGAAAATGCAAAGCTACGTTTGGCCAGCCTGAAAACGAGGGAGTGGTGGCAGCAGTTCGAGTTCTCCGTACCGCAGTACCGGACGCAGTTCGTGCACGTTGCCGCCTTCGACGGTAGCCGCGGTATGCAACGACTGGCGTCCGACAACATTCCTATCGGTATTGCTACTCAGGATAGCCTGTTCACCATTGTGACGAACGTGGCAACTGCTCATAAGGTAAAGAACACTCCCGCCGCGACAACTATCGAGGATCAATCATCTGCCCAAACGACCATCGGTGAAGTCGCCGGCCTGGCGGCATCCGTATTCCCCAACGGAGGATTTTTGGCTACGGGAATGGGACGATTGTTGACTACTATGCGGGGACTGGAACCTTCCGACCATTCCGGGATTCCGAGGGATGGCGACATAACTGGTGACGTGCTTGTTTCAGCGATGATGGTCAGAGGTTTACCTACATCAACCTTAGTTGCTCATTTTGATGGCGACGGAATTCTTGACGGTATCGATTCAGCTTGGAGGACCATAGATGGTGATTTAGAAGCCTCAAACCAGTTTTTTCTATCTGATGCCGACATCCAGGAGGCTATCTCGGAGGTGATTTACGCTACCATTACCAAAAAGTATGGACTGGATATACAACAATGCGATATGCTGACCGACTTACCCTATCAGACTTTGCGGCCCTATTTTGATATATGTAAGGACCAACAGATCGATCACATCGTACAATCTTGCCTGCGTGATGCACAAGAGAGCGAGGCAGTGCAGGCGGTCATTACCAACTACATTGATACAGCGAGTAATACCCAACTGAAGGAGACATTAGTACACGTCGACGCTGTCACAGACAAATTCAGTAGGAACAGGCGGGCACTTGGAACCCTGATTTCCATATTCTCCGGCCTTCCATCCCGGGTACTTCCGCCCGCAACGCTAGAACCGACCGTTGCTAAGTCGGCCCGGTGGCGTACGGTGACCGACCAACTGGAGAACGACGGCAAAGCACAAAGGCACAACCACGCCATCCAGCTCCTGGATAAGGAGGGCAAACCCTCGGCTACCAAACGGATCACCTACCGCACCTCCCCGGGGCACCGCATCACGGTGAGTACCGGACTCGGCTACTCCTTCGGCCGGATCAACCGCGTGGAACTGACCGAGGGCGACGTGGGACTGACCACGAAAGTCGACGATAACGCCATCCGCGTAGGGGCGGGACTGCACATCCACCTCCGGCCGCTGGTAAATACCAACAGCGCCTGGGTTTTCTCCAGTAAGCTGGAAAAGCGGGAATGGCTCAGTCGCACTTCCATCTACCTGGGAACCAGTTTTCCGAACGTTGCGGCCAATTACCACCTTGGTGCGGCTTTGGATATATGGCCCGGTGTCAAAGTGATTGCGGGTTACCACGCCTACCGACATACGGAATACCGCATCCTGAACAACGGCCTCCAGGACAAGGAGAACCTCCTGCGCGGGGCGGGCCCCTTCCTAAGTTTGCAAGTCGACCCGCTGCCGCTGCTCCGATTTGCTAATCTTTTCAATTAGCTCGCGCCATGCTGAAGTACGTGATCCTTGCCGGCTGCTTGTGCACCCTGCTCACCTGTAAAGAAGACCTGACTTACGATATTGGTGATAATACGATCCGGGGAAGGGCATTCCTGCAAACGGACTATTTCCGAGAGGCTGAGCCAGTACCCGCCGCCGGTAAGGTGATAACCATTACTTACCTGAACCCGCCAGCGGATTGGCCCGCCACTGACGCAGCTGACAACGAGGTTGAAAATTATCTATTCAGCACCAAGGCCGATGAGGAGGGATACTTCAGTTTTGACCTGCTGCAGGAGAATTATGAGTACGTAATTACCTACGAGGAAGTGATCAACGGCAGGCGCTACGTAGGGCGGGATACCTCCGGAACCGAAATTTACGTGGCCGCCGTAACCGCTACCCTGGATCTGACCGGTCAGACCGGCATCCAAATTCTGTCGTTCGACGAAGCCGGCGCACCGCTGAAAGGGGTAAAACACTGTCTGTACCGCAATGCCGCCAATCTGCCGTCGGACTCCACGGACTGCTCCGGCAGCAACCTCGAAACCGTTTCCGACGATCGCGGATACGCCATGGTGCTGGGAAGCCCCGGAACTTACCTACTCCGCAGCAGTCTGAAGATCGGAAACAATGTACTGGCCCACTCCACGCAACTGACGTTCGAAGACCAACGGGTGGGTACGCAGCCGGTATACCTCTCTCTCCAGACTGCCGCGGTCAAAAATTCCGTTCGCTTCCAGACCTACGATGCGCGGGGCGACCGGTTACCCGGAGTCCAGCTGTGCCTGTTCACCAGTCAGCTCCTGTTCGAGCGCGACTCCTGTAGCGGCAGCAATTTTCAGTTCCTGACCGATGGCTCCGGAACAGCGGATACAACCAATTTACCGGCCGACTTCTATTACTTGCACGGGGAAAAGATGGTCGGTAATCA
>JBGTHX010000357.1:0-4893 GCA_041746055.1 Lewinella sp.
TGCTGAAGGAGCGCATCATGGACCCCATCGGCGCCTCCACCACCTGGCGCTGGTACGGCTACGACGACAGCTGGGTGGATATGGACGGCCTGCGGATGCAATCCGTCAGCGGCGGCGGACACCACGGCGGCGGACTCTTTATCAATACCCTCGACCACGCCCGCCTGGGACTGCTTTTCGCCCGTAAGGGTACGTGGAACGGTAAGCAGCTGATCTCCGAGCAGTGGGTGGAATCCGTCCGCACCCCCGCCGCCGCCAACGCCAGCTACGGCTACATGTGGTGGCTGAATGCCGGGGAGCGCGCCTGGGAAGGCGTGCCGGATCGCGTGTATTACGCCGCCGGCTTCGGGGGCAACTTCATCGTGATCGACGAGGAACGCGACCTGGTGATCGTGACCCGCTGGCTGGAACCCGGGGAGATCGGGGCGTTCCTGCGGCGGGTGTACGCGGCCCTGGCTGACCGGTAGGACAATTTCAAGCAGGCGAATGATCACCGGCACACGGAGCGGTAACCGCTTCAGTGGTCCTCCGCATGCCTTAGAGGAAGGGTTGGGATATTAACATCGATTGATTGTGTTATAACCCCTATATTATAAGATGGCAATCTTTTACCCACACTATACAACCACCAACCATGCAACGCGTACTTTTACTTATCCTTACCGCCGTGCTGTGCAGCGCGCAGGTGTTCGCGCAATCGGACGCCCCCGCCGGCACGACCTACTACCAGGTGACCAAGCTCAAGAACCCGCAGGGTGACCTCATGCAGGTGGAGCGAAACCTGATGCTCCCCTACTTTCAAGCCAGGGTCAATGATGGAAAACAACTCTGGCACGCCCTTTATCAGTTGCAGTCGCCAACCGGCGATGAGGCCGACTTCGACTACGTGTCGGTAGATGTCTTTTCTAACCTCACCGACCTTAATCTGCCGCCTAGTGGACAGAATGAGGTAGTCACACAAACTTTCCCCCATACTACCCCCCAGCAGTTCTGGGATCGCGTAGAAGCCGTTTCCGAGGTGCAGAGCATCGAAACCTACACCCTCGAAGCATCGGTAGACCCCGCCGCCTCCCAAGATGCCGGTGACCGGAACGAACTCATCGTCGTCAATTACATGCTCGTCCCTCCTGGCTCGGAAAACGATTACCTCACGATGGAAAAAGAAGTGTTCCAGCCCGTCATGCAGGAACACCTGAAGGAGGGCAGGATGAAAAACTGGTCCGTATTTCGGCGGATGCTACCCGGCGGAACCGACTTCGGCCCCAACTACGTGACCGTTGACGCCTTTGAAGACTGGGCACACATGGAAGACTACAATGCGGAATTTTACGCCACGGCGGAAAATGTACATCCAGGTAAGGACCTGAACGAAATCGCCCAACGGCTCAATGAGTTACGGGATTTCACCCGCTCCGAGGTCTGGCCGCTGAGAACGGAGACCACGCCGCCCTCCACCGAAGAGATCAGTTATAAGGTTATCAAGGAAGGCACCGGCGCGACACCCCTGCGGGGGCAAGAAGTGACCTGGTCGGGAAAGGTCATGAATGGCGAAGAGAAAACCCTGTTCCAGACCGCCAGCTTGGGCGAAAACTGGCAAGATCTCGTGGGGGCTGACCCGTATGACACGCTCTGGAACAAAGCCGTCATGATGGTCGGAGAAGGTGGGGTCGTGCAGGCCACCACGCCGGTGTCCCGTCAGCCGTATGGCGAGCGGCAGTGGGGCGGCAATACACCGATCACCTTTCGAATTCAGGTTGAGAAGGTCGGCCCACCCGTGAAGTACGGGCACGAAGATCTACACGATATGATCACCGAGAAAGGCCTGGAGGCTGCCAAAGTGTGGTACGCCGGGCTCAAACGCGACAACCCCGAAGGCTACGTTTTCCGGGAATTTCAGATGAACGCGCTGGGTTACGATCTGATGGGCGAGGGGAAGGAAGAGGCAGCAATCTTTGTCCTTGACGTCAATCGCCAGAACTACCCCGATTCTTACAATACTTACGATAGCCTGGCCGATGCCTACAGCAATGCCGGCAATGATTTTGAGGCAATAAAGCACTTTAAAATGGCGCTGCAGAAGAACCCGGAGTCGACCGCCACGGCGGAAAAGTTATCCAAATTGAAGTAAGGGCGCCGGGGGCGGTGACCTTTTTCCGCCGCCCCCGGTTTTGATCGCCATGGACATCCGTTTTATCCCCCAGGCTGAGATCGACAAGCAACTCTACAACAGTTGCGTACACTTCGCTACGAACGGCAGCCTCTATGGCTACGACTGGTACCTCAACGCCACCGCCAAGGAGTGGGACCTGCTCGTGGAAGGCGATAACTACGTTTCCGCCATGCCCCTGCCGAAGCGGCAGAACTGGCTCGGACGCACCTACCTTATCCAGCCCGGGCTGGTCCCCGACCTGGCCGTATACAGCGTTAAGCCGCTCAGCCCCAAGCGCATCCAGGCCTTCTGGGACGCGATCCCGGAAGACTTCCGCGGCGGCGGCCTGACCGTCGAGCCCGCCTCCGTGCCGAAAAACCCCGGCCGCTTCGAGGTCACCCAGGCCGTCGGCCACGCCCTGTTTCTCAACAAGCCCTACGAGGAAATTACCGACGAATTTCCCGCCGACTACTACACCCGCCTCGGCCGGGCCGAGGCCGCCGACCTGCTGCCGGTGCCCGTGCTCAAACCCGAGGCCTTCGCCGATTTCTGGCTGAAGGTGAACGGCAGCGGCGGCGACAACGAGTGGACGTACCACGCCATGCAGCGCATTATGTACCAGGTGCTGCACCGCAGCTGGGGCAACACCGCCGGCATCCAGACCCGCGATGGGGAATTGCTGGCCGTCTCTTTCAACGTGTACAGCCACAACCGCCTATTCCCCCTCTTCCGGGCGGAAAGCTCCGCGGGCGCGAACGCGGGTGCCATGACCCTCCTCTACGACACCCTCCTGCGCAGCCACGCCGAACGGGCCCTGAAGATTGAAAATCCCTACGGCTAAGGCGGTAGTGCAGCGAAGCGTGGTATTCCGTACCTTGCGGGTAATTATTGTACATTATACACTATCCCGTAATTTAAGCTATCCTACATGACCGACCACCAGAATACCAAGATCGTAGCCACCGTAGGCCCCGCGTGCAGTTCATACGAGGGACTCAAGGGATTGATCGAGGCCGGCGTCGACGTTTTCCGTCTCAACTTCAGCCACGGCACCCACGAAGACCATAAAAAGGTAGTGGACCACATCGTTAAGTTGAATGGGGAGATGAATACCCACTGCAGCATTCTGGCGGACCTCCAGGGCCCCAAGCTGCGCGTCGGAAAAATGGAAGGGGACGGACTGGAACTGGAGGCGGGTGACGTGGTCACCTTCGTGAATGAGGAATGCATCGGTAATATCGAGCGCATCTATATGAGCTACCCCCAGTTTGCCCAGGACGTCCGCGTAGGCGAGCGCGTACTGGTCGACGACGGTACGATGGTCTTCGAGGTGACCGACACCAACGGCATTGACACCGTGAAGCTAAAGGCCCTTTACGCCGGCAAACTCAAGTCCAATAAGGGCGTCAACCTGCCCAACACCAAGATCAGCCTGCCCAGCCTCACGGAAAAGGACCTGGAAGACCTCCAGTACATCCTCACCATCCCCGAGATCAACTGGATCGCCCTGAGCTTCGTGCGCCAGTCCCAGGACTGTAAAGAACTACGCGCCCACATCGACCGCGCCGGCCACCAGGCCAAGATCATCTCCAAGATCGAGAAGCCCGAGGCCATCGAGAACCTCGACAAGATCATCAAGCACTCCAACGCCATCATGGTGGCCCGCGGCGACCTCGGCATCGAGATGCCTATGGAGCGGCTGCCCATCATCCAGAAGGAGATCATCCGCAAGTGCATCCAGCGGGCCCGCCCCGTCATCGTAGCCACCCAGATGATGGACTCCATGATCACCAACCCCGGTCCCACCCGCGCCGAGGTAACCGACGTGGCCAACGCCGTCCTCGACGGCACGGACGCCGTCATGCTGAGCGGTGAGACCAGCGTAGGCAAGCACCCCGCCCTCGTGGTGAAGTGGATGAACAGCATCATCGAGGAGGCCGAAAAAATCTACGAGATCGGCGTCCGCCGCCCCAAGGCCAATGATAAGAGCGGCACCTTCGTCAGTGACATCGTGAGCTCCGCCGCCTGCTGGGCCGCCCAGGGCGTCGGCGCCCGCGCCATCACCGGTATGACCCGCTCGGGATACACCGCCTTCAAATTGTCGAGCTTCCGCCCCAGCTCCAAGATTTACATCTTCAGCGACATCCCCCAGATGCTGGCCACCCTCAACCTCTGCTGGGGCGTCCGCTGCTACCACTACGATAAGTTCCAGACCACCGACGACACCGTCGACGACGTCGTAGAGATCCTCCGGGCCAATAATCACGTCCAGACCGGTGACATGATCGTCAATACCGCCAGCATGCCCCTGGAGAAGCGCGGACGGATGAATATGATGAAGATCACTTTGGTGGAGTAGGTCTGTAGTACGGTAGTCTTTTAGCTTGTAGCGGGTAGCTTGTAGGCAGACCGCTCTAGGGATCGAGGACTGAGGGGCACGGGACTACCGTACTATAGTACTGCAAGCGAGCAACGCGAGCTAGACTACCGTACTAACTCCGCTCCAGACATCGGATGAGGCCTCCTTCGTCGGCAACACATCCGATTACTATGACATTTGCAAATACTTATGCTTATTTTTTTCATACATAGTGTCATTGGCCATACAGGCGTACACTACGCGAATAATCTTGTTGCGCACCGCATTGAGGGCCTGTAGATGGGTCCTGCCTTTGGCTACTAGTCTTCGATACATCGCATTGAAGGCATTGTCCCCCCGGATCATACTCATGGCCCCTTGGCTA
>JBGTHX010000358.1:0-7374 GCA_041746055.1 Lewinella sp.
GAGAACAGCAGGAAGAACAACTCCGTATTCGGGGAAATACCGAAGAAGGTGAAGAGGCTGCACATGAGGCAGTAGATGCCCCCCGCCACGTAGCCGGCGCCCGCCCGTCCGGTAACGCGGCGGTTGATGAGAAAGAGTAGCCACGCCCCCCCTCCGACGGCAAGGGCCGCCGCCAGCCGGAGGAGGGGGATGGCCCCGCCGGTGAGTTTGATCAGGGCGGCGTAGAGCCAGAAGATGCCGATCGGCTTGGTATCGACCACGTCGCGCAGGTACACCTCGCCGCGCAGCAGCTCGTCGGCGATGACGATGTAGGTGCTCTCGTCGTGGTTGATGACGGAGGGGAAGAAGGTAGGCCAGCGCATCACCACGGCCAGGGCCAGGAAGAAGAACAGGGCGGTGGCGGAGGATCGGTGCATGGGAGGGGGCGGCGGCGCGCGGGTGCCGGGGGCTCCGTCAAATCCGCGGCCCGTACCTTCGCGCCCATGTATAAACGCTTGGTCATAAAGGTAGGCACCAACGTCCTTACCCGCGCCGACGGACGCCTCGACATCACCAGCATCAGCGGCCTGGTGGACCAGATCGCGGCGCTCAAGTTGGCGGGGGTGGAACTGGTGCTCGTCTCCTCCGGTGCCGTAGGGGCGGGCCGCGAACTCCTTCCCAACCGCGTCGACTCCGGCGGGGTGGCCCAGCGACAGGTGTACTCCGCCATCGGACAGGTGCGGCTGATGGAGCTGTACCGGAATTTCTTCGCCGGCCACGACCTGCTCTGCGCCCAGGTGCTGGCCACGAAGGGGGATTTCCGCGACGACCTGCACTCCGATAATATGCTCAACTGCTTCCGCGCCCTGCTGCTCGACGAGATCGTACCCGTCGTCAACGAGAACGACGTAGTGGCGGTGACCGAGCTCATGTTCACCGACAACGACGAGCTGGCCGGCCTGGTGGCCCGGATGCTGGAGGCCGACGCCCTGGTGATCCTCAGCAGCGTGGACGGGCTCTACGACGGGGCACCGGACGATCCGAATAGCCGGCTGATTGCCTACGTGGACCCCGCCAACGAAGAAAGCGACCGGGTGGTGCAGGCCCGGCGCAGCAGCGGCGGGCGCGGGGGCATGGCTACCAAACTGCGCATCGCGCGGGAGACCGCCGGTACCGGCATCCCGGTATTGATCGGTAACGGCCGCCGGCCCGGTATCCTGGGGGAGCTGTCGCGCGGACAGTGGCCCGGCACGGTAGTGGGCGGGCCGCGCAATAGTCCGGCCACCCGCTAAGTTTTTAGTCCATGCGCCTGATCTACCTGCTGAGTTTTCTGGTCCTCCTGCTGGCTGCCTGCGAGGTGGACCGTGATTTTGTCACCGGCGACGCGGTGGAACTTCGCTTTGGCACCGATACGCTGCGCTTCGATACCGTTTTCACCGCCCGGGGCAGCGCTACCCGGCTGTTTACCGTGTACAACGACGGCAGCGACCCGGTCAAGATCGACCGCATCTCGGTGGCGGGGGAGACCGGCGTGGAATTCACCTTCAACGTGGACGGCACCATGGGCCCGGTGGCGGAGGACGTAGTGATCTTCGGCCAGGACAGCATTTACGTCTTCGTGGAAGTGCAGGTAGATCCCAGCGAGCCGCAGGAGATCAGCCCCTTCATTGCCCAGGACCGACTAGTGTTCGAGACCGGCAGCCGGCAGTCTTCGGTGGTGCTCGAGGCCTACGGGCAGAACGCCAACTACCTCAACGGCTTCCGGCAGGGCGGCTTTTTCCAGCCCATTTGTCAGGACGGTACCTTCACCCTGCCGACCGACCTGCCGACCGTCATCTACGGCTCCATGTTTGTGGACAGCTGCACCCTGCAGGTACTGGCCGGTACGCGGATCTACTTTCACGGGGGCATCCAGCGTAACCCGGCGTTGGGGGGCAGCGGTATCTTCAACGACGGCTTTATTTACACCCTGCCCGGCGGGCGGATTGAACTGCTGGGTACCCTGGAGGAGCCGGTCATCCTGGCTACTGACCGTCTGGAGGAGGGCTTTGCCGAGAGCCGGGGCGGCTACCGCGGCCTCATCATCGGTCCCGAAAGCCGCGGCAACCGCATTGAATTCACCGAGATCCGCAACAGCATCGTGGGCGTGACGGCCGACAGCCTGGCCGAGGTGACCATCGAGAACTCCCGGATCACCAACAGCAGCGGACCGGCCGTGACCGGCTACCAGTCGGACCTTACCATCCGCAACAGCCTCTTTCACTCCAACTTTGATAACACCGTGCAGATCATCCGGGGCGGCAACCTGCTGCTGGAGCACGTCACCCTGGCGAACTACGGGGTGGATGCCTCGGCGCTGTACATCCAGAACTTTTACTGCGACGATAACGACAATTGCTTTGCCGCTCCCTTCAGCGGGGTGGTGCGTAACAGCCTGGTGACCGGTTCCCGCAGCAACGAACTCGTACTGTCCGACGCCTTTGCCGGCAGCGACCCTGACTTCTTCCGGCTGTCAATCTCCAATTCGGTGGTGCGTACGGACGCGGATTTCCTGCGGAGCAACGACGGTGCCTTCACGAATTTCTACGCCGAACAGTGCACCGGCTGCTACAACCAGCAGCCCGGGGATCCGCTGTATGTTTCGGTGAGTGAGGACGATTACCACCTGGACAGCCTCAGCGTGGCTCGTCATCTGGGGGTCTTCCTGCCGGATCTTCCGCTTGATCTGGAGGGTAATTCCCGCGACACGGAGTCGCCGGACGCCGGGGCGCTCGAGTGGCAGCCCGGTCAGTGACCCAAACCTATCCGCGACCCCTGACGTTACACCTCGAACCCCAATCCCCCCCTGGCATAGATGGTCATTGACAACATGCTTTACAATCTGGGCCGGTACGTAAATCTCTTACGTGATTCCGTCTCGCGCCCGGAGAAATTCTCGATGTACTACAAAGAGACCATGCGCCAGATGGATGCCATCGGCGTGGGCTCGGTCTTCATCGTGCTGCTCATTTCGGTCTTCATCGGCATGGTGACCGCCGTACAGTTTGCCGATCAGCTCGGGGACAGTTTCGTGCCGTCGTACTACATAGGCTATATCGTCAGAGACATCACCATCATCGAGATGGCCCCGACCATCACCTGTCTGGTGCTAGCCGGCAAGGTGGGGTCGAACCTGGCCGCCGAGATCGGGGGCATGCGGCAGAAGGAACACATCGATGCCATGGAGATCATGGGCGTCAATACCGCCGCGTACCTCATCATGCCTAAGATCATCGCCGCGGTGGTGGTGATCCCTATGCTGGTGGCTATTTCTGCTTTCGTCAGCATCGTCGGGGGGTACCTTTCCACGGTAGTGCCTGGTTCGCTGTCGCATACCGAATACGTACTGGGACTGCGGTCGTTCTTCGTGCCGCGCTACGTCTTTATGATGTTCGTGAAGGCGGCCGTCTTTGCGTTTCTCCTTACCAGCGTGAGCTGCTACTTCGGCTATTACGTGAAGGGGGGCAGTATCGAACTGGGCCAGGCCAGTACCAGCGCGGTAGTGGTCAGTGACGTGCTGATCCTGGTGTTCGACTTCCTCATCGCCCTCCTCCTCACCTAAATCCCCGACCATGATCCGCACGGAGAATATTGTCAAGTCCTTCGGGGACAACGACGTGCTCAAGGGCGTCACTACGGAGTTCTATGCCGGCAAGCCCAACCTTATCATCGGCAGTTCCGGTGCAGGTAAGACCGTACTACTGAAGCTGCTGATCGGACTGTTCAAGCCTACGTCGGGCAAGGTGTACTACGACGATACCGATCTTTTTGCCATCGACGACGATGCCCTGCGGGAGGTACGCATGAAGGTGGGGATGCTGTTCCAGGGAAACGCCCTCTTCGACTCCATGACGGTGGGCGAAAATATCCGCTTCCCGATGGACATGTTCACCAACAAGACATTAGCCGAGAAAGAGAAACGGGTAGACGAATGCCTCGAAATGGTCAATATGGAGGGGATCAATGGACGTTTTCCGTCGGAGGTTTCCGGTGGTATGCAGAAACGGGTGGGCATCGCCCGGGCCATGGTGTTGGAGCCGAAATACCTGTTCTGCGATGAGCCTAACTCGGGCCTCGACCCCAAGACCTCGATCCTCATCGACGAGCTGATCAACGACCTGACCCACCGGAACAAGATCACCACCGTCATCAATACCCACGATATGAACTCGGTGATGGGGATCGGAGAGAATATCGTGCTGCTTAAGGACGGTAACCTGGTGTGGCAGGGTGACAAATCAGAGGTACTCGAGAGTGACAGCGAGGTGCTGCAGGACTTCATCTTCGCCAGTCCCTTCCTGCGGCGGCTGCGGGAGGACGCACTGAAGACGCGGCACGCGCATGATTAGTACGGTTCTACGATAGTTGGGTGGTCGCCTGTGTGGTTGACGCGCTAGGTTGGTTAGTTATAGCCCGGTGAGGATGGGGAGACATGGTTGGGATACTGGCCGGCCGAGTAGTGTTACTATCGAACATGTAGGCCGGGGCGCGGATTTCAAGGTTACCCTGATTGGGGATAAAATTCCTACATGAGTAACTTTGACGTTTTAATTCACTGGGCCTACGTGGCCGTGATGGCCGCCAGTGCAATTGGTATTCTGTTGATGTCCCGCCAACCAAAGGGGGTGCCGCAGTACAAATACCTAATTCACGCTTTCATGGTAATTTGGTCGGGGCTGGCCTATTCGGCTATTGCGCTCGGTCAGGGTAGCGTTGAGGTAGGCGGGGAGACGGTCTATTTCGCCCGCTACCTAGATTGGGTAGTCAGCACGCCGCTGTTGTTGCTTTCGCTGGTCCTGACCGGAAAGTATACGCTCAAGCTGGAGGGGCCAATCACGGCCGGTTTGCTCGGCAGCCAGGTGATTATGATTCTTACCGGACTTATAGCCGACCTGTCGGCTTCCGAGAACAAATGGTTCTGGTACATCGCGGGTTGCGTGGCATTGATCGTGGTCTACCGACTGATGTGGAAGGAATTGTATGCGAAAGCCAAGATTCAGGGTCCGGAGCTAACGGCTGCCTATCGGGGCTCGGCCATTTATCTGAGCATCCAGTGGCTGCTGTATCCATTGGTCTGGGTGTTGGGGTCCACCGGTCTGGAACTATTCGGCCCTCAGCTTACTACGGTCCTGTTCATTATTCTGCCGATTGTGTCGAAGTCCGGCTTCTCCTTTTACAATCTCCACAAATTGCGGGGGTTGCCCAATCACCTGCACCAGGGGGCGGCCAATCCTCGAACCAGCGACGAGGTCAGAGACGATCGCTCCGCCCAGCCGGTGATGGGCTAGGCAAGCCGCGCTGTTTGTGAGCGGATTGGGCATATCTTTAGTGCGTAATCCAACCGATCAATATGCGTCTGCTGCCTCTGCTCTTAGTCATCTGCCTAATCCCACTGCTGTATTCCTGTAGCGAAGCCTCTGCCGCCGCACCCGAGGAGGACGCGGTATCCGGGCGGGCCGCAGCTCCCGAATACGCCCTGGTGATCCACGGTGGGGCGGGTACCATCCTGAAGGAGAATATGAGCGACGAACGGGCTGCAGCCATTACGGCCGCGATGAACGCCGCCATGGATGCGGGGGAGAAGGTCCTGAGCGAGGGGGGCAGCGCAGCCGATGCCGTGGAGGCCACGATTTGGGTAATGGAGGATAGTCCGTACTTCAATTCCGGCAAGGGGGCGGTATTCACCCATGCGGGGATCAACGAATTGGATGCCAGCTTCATGAACGGGGCCGACCAGAATGCCGGCGCGGTAGGCGGAGTGACCAATCTGAAGCACCCGATCAGCGCCGCGCGGGCCGTGATGGAGCAATCCGAGCACGTGCTGCTGACGGGAAAGGGAGCCGAGGAATTCGCCGCCGGGGTAGGGCTTGAGGTAGTCGATCCCTCCTACTTCTTTACCCAGGAGCGCTACGATGCCCTGCAACGCGCCCTGGAGGGCGAGCAGGTGGAGCAGGAAAAGATCGACGTAGATAAAAAGCACGGTACCGTGGGCTGCGTCGCCCTCGACAAGAATGGCAACCTTGCCGCGGGCACAAGCACCGGCGGCATGACCAACAAGAAGTACAACCGACTGGGCGACAGTCCGATCATCGGGGCCGGCACCTATGCCGACAACGCCACCTGTGGGGTGAGCTGCACCGGCTGGGGCGAATACTTTATCCGCTACGCCGTGGCCTACGACGTGCATGCCCGCATGGCCTACGGCGGGGCTACGCTAAAGGAGGCCACCGATGCCGTCATTCACCACACGCTGGTGGAAAAGGGCGGAACCGGCGGCCTCATTGCCCTCGACGGACAGGGTAATGTCGCCATGCCCTTCAATACGCCGGGGATGTACCGCGGGTACTTGAAGGCCGGGGGAGAGCGGGAGATTAAATTCTACGAGGAGTAGAAATTTAAAATCTCCAGCTTGAAATTTTAAATTTCCACAAACATCTCCTCCAGGGGCACCCGCACCTTGGCGTGGTGCTGCGTAGCATCCTCTTCGGAGCGGTAGCCTATGGGAGCGATGACGGTGGCGGTGAGGCCCTTCTCGCCAAGGCCCAGGATACGGTCGTACTCACCTACGTCAAAGCCTTCCATGGGGCAAGCATCTATCTTGAGTTCGGCGGTGGCGGCTAGAAGGGTACCCAGGGCGATATAGGCTTGCCGCTTGTTCCAGGGCTCGATGCTTTCGGCAGGACGTCCGGCTACGGAGCCCTTCATGTAGTCGGCATAGCCGTTCAGCTGATCGCGTGGCACGCCGCGAACTTCAGACATCCGGTCCAGGAAGGCGTCGATGTGCTCGGGGGGCATGCTCGTCATCGCGCAAAAAACGAAAATGTGGGAAGCCTCCGTCAGCTGGGGCTGGTTGTAGCTCGCGGCGCGTAGTTGCTCCCGGATCTCGGGATCGCTGACGACCATTACTCGGAAGGGCTGCAGGCCGAAGCTGGTGGCCGCCAGATTGGTCGCCTCTTCCAGTTTTTGGAGCTCTTCAGCGCTCACCTTGCGGTTTTGGTCGAAGCGTTTTGTGGCGTAACGCCATTCAAGATTTTCAGTCAGGTTCATGGGGTAATTGTTGTACCTACATTAATTGATTAGATCGGGAATAGTTGCGGGGTGCGGGTTGCGGGTTAGCGGAAGTCATCGGATGCGGCGAGGTAGGAGGCCTCATCCGATTACTATGACATTTGCAAATACTTATGCTTATTTTTTTCATACATAGTGTCATTGGCGATACAGGCGTACACTACGCGAATAATCTTGTTGCGCACCGCATTGAGGGCCTGTAGATGGGTCCTGCCTTTGGCTACTAGTCTTCGATACATCGCATTGAAGGCATTGTCCCCCCGGATCATACTCATGGCCCCTTGGCTA
>JBGTHX010000359.1:0-2312 GCA_041746055.1 Lewinella sp.
TCCGGGCCTTTGAGGTGCTGGAGCGGCCACTCACCGTGGCCGAGCGTGGGGAGGTCTTCCGCGTATTTCACCAGGTTGGCAGCCGCATGGGGGTACGGGGACTGCCGGGCACCTACGACGAGTGGGAACCCGTGCGCGCTGAGCATCTGCGGGAGCACCTCGTGCGCAGCCGGTACACGACCGACCTGTACCGGCAGTACCGCAAACACCTCGGTCCGTTACGCTACTTTCTGTTGCGGGAAGCGCAGGTGCTGGTGGTCCCTCCCAAGGTGCGGGGGCTGCTCGGCATGCGCTCCATCAGTCTGCTCGCTCCGGTACTGGGGCTTTACAAGCTGGCGCGCCGGATCGGGTTGGACCGCGTCCTGAAGGCGCTCATCCTGCCGACGGCCTATAAGCGGGAGATCAATGCCCTGGACCGGGTCCCGCGGATCGGTCAGGGATTGGTACAGTAAGAACTGATGTCCAGGAGCTTGTCCGTCCCTCGAAGATTTCCCAAACGGCTTCCTCGGCCAGGTGCGGACAGGCACTGGCGTAGTTGCCCGTAGAGATGGCTTCCGCGATTTGGGCCGGCGAAAGCCCCGAATGCGGTTCCACGATCCTCAGGCCATGGAGTGAATACCGATCGTGTTCCCCTCCGTGTCGGTCACCAGACTCATGAAGCCGTACTGACCCAGGGAGGTCTTAGGGCGGCAAACCTGGCCCCCGGCGTCGGCGACCCGGCCGGCCTCGATGCTGCAGTCCTTGCTATAGAAGTAGACCACTACGCTGTTTTGACCAGGAGTCATCCCTTCCATCTTTACCAGTGCTCCGGAGGCCATGTTTTTGGTCTCCATATTACCGGGGAAGGCGGCCATGGTAATATCCTCCCCTTCGGGGCTGGGCAGATCATTCAGTTTGAACTGGAAGACCGTCTCGTAAAATTTCGTGGCGCGGGCGAGGTCGTCGACGTATATCTCGAACCATACTACCGGATTTATGCTGTCCATCGTTTTGTTGGTTTAAATGATTATTGACACGAAAGATAGGTAGTTGGCGGTGCGCCCCACTTGCCCTAGGACAAGTTCTATCCACCGGCCGCGATTTCCTTACGGATGCGACTCAGGGAGGTATCCGTGATGCCCAGGTACGAGGCGATGAACTTAAGGGGAGCGTGGGCGGCGATGTCGGGTTGCTCGGCGACCAGCGCCAGGTAGCGATCGGTGGCGCTCAGGGTAAGCATATCTATGGACCGCTGTTTGAGCAGGAAGAGCTGGCTGACCATCCAGGACCGGCCCCACTCCCGGAATCCTTCCATGGAGTGGAAGAGTTCCTGGAAGTCTCCAAATTCGATCTTCCACGCTACGCAGCTGGTGATGGCCTGGAGATTGCTGCGGGTGGGGGTACGCTGAAAAAGGGAAGCTTCCTCGATCAGGATCGTACCGGGACCGAAAAATTGGGTGGTGATCTCCCGGCCGAGGCGGTCGTGGACGAAGGCGCGAGCCACGCCTTCCTCCAGCAGATAGTAGGCATTGGACCGGCTGCCTTCCCGCAGTATCTCCTGGTTCCGCTCGAAGGTGGTGCGGCAGTGAGCCTCCATGATGGCCGTCCGCTCCGCTTCGGAGACAGACGGGTACTGGTAGATCGCGTCAAAGAGGCTTCGCTGCACGGGTAACTGTTTGATCACCTAAAATACACCTACGCCGCGCTACCGGTGGGCTCCCTGCACGACTTCTTCCGGAAAGCTGACGCGTAATGTGCGCATCGGGAGAGCGGATTGGAACACCGGCCCGTCGGCCACGGTTAGCCGGACAGTCATTCCCTACTACCAAATCCACCAACCTATGTCCAGCGCTCCTAAGGTCCTCTTCTTCGACGTCAACGAGACCCTGCTCGATCTGCAGCCCGTGAAGGACAGCGTTTCGGCCGCGCTCGGCGGGCGGTCCGAACTGGTGGAGTTGTGGTTTACCACGCTGTTGCAGTATTCTCTCGTAGCGACGGTGAGTGGCCGCTACACCACCTTCGGCAGCATCGGGGCCGCTACCCTGCGTATGGTTGCGGAGCAGCACGGAATGGAGCTTACCGCGGCCGAAGCCGAAGCGGCCGTCAGGCCGATCCGCGCGCTGCCCGCCCACCCGGAGGTAGCCGATGCCCTGCGGCAGCTCCGGGAGGCCGGTTTCCGGCTCTTCACCCTGACTAACTCGGACCCGGAGGCCCTGTCTGACCAGATGAAACACGCCGGTCTGACCGATTACTTCGAAGAGCTCCTGAGCGTGGAAGCCGTGCGGAAGTTCAAGCCCCACCCGGATACCTACGCCTACGCCACCGGCCACGCC
>JBGTHX010000360.1:0-3090 GCA_041746055.1 Lewinella sp.
GCAGCTGGGCGGTCAGCTCCCGCGCCGTCAGTAAGTAGCGGCTGTCGTTGGGTAGCCGGCGCTTCACCAGGCTGACTTCCAGCGGGGTGGACGTGCCGTCCCGGCGGACAAACTCCGCCCGGAAGTGCGCCTGGCCAGCCGTTTCCACCTCCTCCAGCCGCCGCCGGGGCGGCGTAGCCTAGGTGGTGCAGCAGGCGGTCATTGAGGTAGGAGACGTTCCCGCGGGCGTCGATCTCGGCGACGAAGCAGGCGATGGCCTCGGGGATGCCCGTTAGGCGGGCCTGGGAGGGATCTCCCCCCGGCACCAGCATGCAGCAGAGGCACGGCCCGGCCGCCAGGCCGAGTTTGGTCAGGTGGAAGGTGTAGTGCCGGTCGCCGGCGACCGGTAGCCGGATCACGATGCACTCGCCCGGCGCTAGGGTTTTGAACGAATCTTCCGTGGTGCCCGCGGCGGATGAGCCGGCGCCGAGCGGGCCGCGTAGGAACGCTTTCGTGTCCAACTCCAGCTCGGCCAACAGCTCGGTGAAGGCGGCGTTCGCGATCAGGGTGGCGAGGCCTTGCGTAACCAGCAGGGTGGGCAGTGGGTTGGCCCGCACCCAGTCGGCGACGGGCGCGGGGACCTCCGCGCGGGTTAATTCGTTGGTGGGCAAGGTAGTAGTGTACTGGGACGCAGGGAGCGGGGGAACCCGGGTTGGGTGAGGAGCCCGGACACGCGCGGTGGCGGTAGCCGGCGGTGGCCGCGGGCGAAGGCAAGGGGAAGGCCATGAGCGCGGAAGGACCTTTTAAGGTACAAATTAACCGGCGAAACCGGTAGAGTCCGCACGCCTTTTATGACCCGGCATAACGGGTAGCCGGCGGGAACACGCGCGCGGGTCGGGCCGGGATTCCTGCACCAACCGGGGGGAAAGCCAGGCCACGGTCACGCATATTCCCTATCTTATACACCGTCCCCCCCACCTTTGGGGGGTACCATTTATGCATCATTATACACCGTTTAGTGAAACAGTCCTTTTTTGACCCACTTTCCTGATCCCACCGACGCGGCCTACTTCCGGACGTGCCAACGAAGCCTGTCGCAGCTGGGCGTACGGATAATCCTGATGGGAATTGAGGATGGCGTGGCCCGGGTCACCGTCGAGCAGGTGGGGGAACTCGCCTACCCCCTGCCGGTGGGGGAACTGCGGGACTGCGTCGCGGCCATCTTCCGGCGGCTGCCCTATACCGTCGCGCTGGAGATGCTGCCCGGCCCGGTCACTCCCCGGTTTCGTGCGCCGCGGTGGCACCTGGATTCGTGATTGTAGGGGTAGGTAACCCGGCCGGACCCGACGAGGGGAGTCCTGAAGGATGCCGGATACCCCCCACGCGGCGAGGTCCGGCTCCTGTACGATCGCAGGGTGCCAACGCAACCAGCCGGCGAGCCAGTCTGGAGAACCGCCCGGCCCGGAAGCATGGGGGTTATTTCGCCGGACGCAATAACTTCGGGGGTCATGCTGCGTCAACGACGCTGCTGCACTTCTCCCCCCCGGGGTGGGGTGGGCGGTCTGGCGTCCACTCGTTCCACCGAAGTGGATCGCAACGTCCCGGGACTATTGCGGGGTAAGCGTTACCCGGATCACCGCATTGTTGGCGGGCACGGTGAAGCCGGGGTGCCGCTGGCGCGCCAGCTGGATGTTGAGGTCCTCGTCGGGACCGACGTTCGTGGCCGTGGGGTCCTGTACGGGCTTCTGGTCGGGTCCGGTACCGGGGGCCGTATCCTGTTCGGTACCGGCATCGTACAAATCTACGCGAGCGGTCAGGTCGCCGGATAGGGGAGTATTGCCGTTGAAGAGGTCGACCCCCCCGCCCGTGAACGCATAAAACCAGTCGTTGGACTGTACGAACATCGTCTCGAATTGTAGCTTATCGCCGGGCTGGGCCATGAGGGTGATGGTGACCGATTCACCGGCGAAGAGGGCGGGCCCGTTATCCGGGCCACCGGGGGAAGGGGCCGCGCCCTGCTGCGTCACATTCGCAGCGCCCGAGAGCATGGCGAGCATCTCGTCGGGGAAGCCATCTTCGGCGATCCGGGCGGTACCGAGGTTAGCCCGTTGTCCTGGCGTGAACATCGGGTCATCCCCGGTGAACACGGCCACGGCGGGGGGGGATAGGGGTACCGTTCCCATGGCCCGGTCGCTGGCAATCGTATTGGGCTGAGAGACGTTTTCGATCTTCAACTCGAAGGTGGTGGGCTGGAGGACCATGGTGGTGTCGTCATCATCGCCGCAGGCAGTCAGCGTGAGCAGCGTCAGCAGGCTTAAAAGGTACAGCAGGTGCGTTTGCATAGTAGATCGATTAGAGGATGAATCCTTAATGGTCGCCCGGATCAGCGACGGTCACAATTTCCCTTCCGGTCTCGGTAATTTAGCGTATTGCGCCTACGCTTGTGCGGGGGTAGTTTGTATGCCAGAGGACGTTAGCCCGGAAGTCCGCCCCAGCCACCGAAGAGCTGTGATGGGCGGAAGTAGTTCCGCCGGCACCCTCCGGTGCAGGAGGTACGTAGAGGAGCCGAGCAAAAGCTGGGACTGCAGGAACCCGGCCGCCTGATGCACACCCCGGGCGAACGCTAACGACCGCCCGGTAGGTCTCTAGTCCGGGGTCAACACCCGATGGTTGGTCACCTAAAACGATAAAAACTGAGGGTGGAATACTGCTGTGGAAAGAGAAATTTTCGTGTCCCCCCAATTTCATGTGAAGAATTTGCCCAAACCAGACAAATATTCAACTTTTGGCTCTGCACAACAATAATCGGGATAGATTTAAAACGCCGGTGTTGGCAAATTTCCCAAGCACATTGAACATGAAACACATTTCCATCCTGTTTTTTCTACTGGCCCTGGCCTGCCTTTCGCCGGGCCGGGTGCCCGCACAGACCCTGGTCGCGGACGACGACGTGCCGGGCGTCCTGGTACCCGAAGGGTACAACCTGCGCCTTGCCGTCACCGGCCTCAACTATCCCAGCAACATCGCCGCCGGGGCTGGTCGGTACTGGGTTACCGAATCCGGTTACGACCCCCAAATCCCCCCGACGGTACGGGAGATCACCCTGCCGGC
>JBGTHX010000361.1:0-11463 GCA_041746055.1 Lewinella sp.
CTTCGATAACCTTGTACTCGGCACCGGCGGAGGCGGCGGAACCGACAACGACGGTGACGCCCTGCCCCTCGACTTCGAGGGGGCTTCCGCGACCTATCCGTCGGCCGGCTTCGGCGGGGCCACGCTGGACCTCATCGACAACCCCGACGCCAGTGGCCTCAACACCAGCAGCCGGGTGGCCCGGCTCAACAAGTCCGAAGGATCGGAGCCCTGGGCGGGTGGCGTATTCGAGCTGCCGGCGCCGATCGGCCTGTCGGACAATCCGCTCCTGGTCGCCAAGGTGTGGTCGCCGGCGGCCGGCATCCCCGTCCTGCTGAAGGTGGAGAACGGCGACAACGGTGATATCTTCATCGAGGTGACGGCTACAACTACCGTGGCCAACCAGTGGGAGGAACTCACCTTCGACTACTCCGGCGGTGACCTGACCCAGACGTACAGCAAGGTGGCCATCTTCTTCGACTTCGGCACGGCTGGTACCGGAGCGGACTACTACTTCGACGACATCCGCCAGGCCGGCTCCGAACCGGCGGGGGCCTACGGGCTGCCCGTGACCTTCGAAGCGGCCGGTCTGGAGTACGCCTTCACCGGCTTCGGCGGGGCGACGGCGGACGTCATCGATAATCCCGACCCCAGCGGCCTCAACCCCAGCGCCCGCGTGGGCACCCTCAACAAGAGCGCCGGATCCATGGTCTGGGCCGGGGCCGTAACGGAACTCGATGCCCCGATCGACTTCAGCGGCAGCCAGCGGCTGGCGGTGAAGGTGTGGTCGCCCGCGGCCGGCATTCCCGTGTTGCTCAAGGTGGAAAACGCCACCAACGGTGACCTCTTCATCGAAGTGACCGCCAACACCACCGTGGCCAACCAGTGGGAGGAGCTCACCTTCGACTACTCCGGCGGCGACCTGACCCAGTCGTACAGCAAAGTGGCCCTCTTCTTCGACTTCGGCACGGAGGGGACGGGAGCCGACTACTACTTCGACGACATCCGCCAGCTCCCCTGAACCGCCCCCCGCACCCGCGTCCCCGCCGCCCCTCCCCACCAAGAAATAACCGATTATGAAATTCTATTCCCTTCTCTTCCTGTTCCTCGTGACGGCCACCGCCTGTCAGCAGGAAGAGTACGCCTTCGGCGACCTCACCGCGCCCGGTAACCTGCAGATCACGGCCGAGGTGGCCGGACAAACCGCGGACAGCCCCAACGGCGACGGCAGCGGCGTGGTGGTCTTTACGGCCACGGCGGACAATGCCATCACCTACCGCTTCGTATTCAGCGACGGAACCGAGCAGGTGGCCCCCGGCGGACAACTGACCAAGCGCTTCACCCAGGTGGGCGTGAACACCTACGAAGTGACCGTGGTGGCTTCCGGCACGGCCGGCATCTCCACCACCGCGACCACGGAGGTGACCGTGGAGAGCACCTTCAGCGATGCCGGGGCCCTGGCCCTCCTGACCGGTGACGGAAGCAAGACCTGGTACTGGGCCGCCGACGAACCGGGACAGCTCGGCGTGGGGCAGAACGACGGCAACGCCGACCAGAACTACTTCGCCAACTACTACCAGGCGCAGCCGTTCGAGAAGGATGCCGGACCGGAAAGCAGGTGTCTGTACGAGGACGAGCTGGTCTTCAGCCGCGAGGGCGACCGGCTCTACTACGCACTGAACAACTTCGGGCGGACCTACTTCAACACCGCATACCAGGGCGTGGCCGGTGGATCGGCGGGCTTCGACTTCTGCTACGACTATACCGTGAGCGAGGAACCGCAGCTGGTGACGCTGTCCCCCTCCGAGTCGGTGGTAGCAGCCAACGGCGTAGCCGGACAAACGCGGGGTACCGTCCTGAACTTCACCGAGGGCGGCTTCATGAGTTACTACATCGGCACCTCGCAGTACGAGATCCTCTCGCTGACCGAGAACCGGCTGGTGGTGCGCGCCGTACAGGGTGACAACGAGGGCCTCGCGTGGTACCACATCTTCACCTCGACGAAGCCCGTTGCAGGCGGCGGTGGCGGGACCGAGGAGCCCGAATTCAACAACCTGGTGTGGGCCGACGAATTTGACGGCGAACTGCTGGCCGATACCGCCTGGAGCTACAATACCGGCACCGGTAACAACGGCTGGGGCAACGGTGAATCGCAGGTCTACACCAACCGCGCGGAGAACGTGAAGGTGGAGGACGGTCTGCTCAAGATCACCGCCCGGCGGGAGAACTACCAGGGATCGGACTTCACTTCCGGCCGGATCGTGACCGAGAACAAATTCGAATTCACCTACGGCCGCATCGAGATGCGCGCCAAGCTGCCCAGCGGCGGCGGCACCTGGCCGGCCCTGTGGATGCTGGGCGCCAACTACGACACCGTGGATTGGCCCGCCTGCGGCGAAATCGACATGATGGAGCACGTAGGGAACCAGCCGAACACCATCTTCTCCTCCCTCCACTTCCCCGGCAATTCGGGCGGCAATGCCGTGACCCAGAGCACCACGGTGGCCAGCGTAGCCGACGACTTCCACCTGTATAAGGCGATCTGGAGCGAGAATACCATCCGCTTCTACGTGGATGATACCCTTTACCACACCTTCAACAACAACGCGGGCGTACCCTTCAACCACGACTTCTTCCTCATCTTCAACGTCGCCATGGGCGGTAACTTCGGGGGTGCCATCGACCCCGCCTTTCAGGAATCGACCATGGAAGTCGACTACGTACGCGTCTACCAGTAACCTACACCGATCATGCACCACCTTCGCTATCTCTTCCTACTGCTGCCCCTGATGGCCGCCTGCAATATCCCACCCGCCCAGGAAGCTAAAACCGTGCCTTCTGACCCTACCGTCACCCCCGGGCGGAAGCTGGTCTGGTCGGATGAATTCGACGGCGCCGAACTGGATACCACCGTCTGGAACTACGAACTCGGCGACGGCTGCCCCAACATCTGCGGCTGGGGCAACAATGAGCGGCAGGTCTACACCCGCGCGAACCACCGCCTGGAGGACGGTAACCTCGTCATCACCGCCCGCAGGGACGGTGACGCCTACACTTCCACCCGGATCACCACCCGGGGGAAGCAGCAATTCAAGTATGGCCGTATCGAAACGCGGGCCCAACTCCCCGTAGGCCAGGGCATCTGGCCCGCCTTCTGGATGCTCGGCGAAAACATCAGCGAAGTGGGCTGGCCGCTGAGCGGGGAGATCGACATCCTGGAGTACGTGGGGCGGGAGCCCGACATGGTGTACACCACCCTCCACACGGCCGCCAATCACGGAGATAACGCCAGTTCCAAAAAAACCCGCTTCAACGACATCGAGGAGGGTTTCCACCGCTTCGCCACTGAGTGGACGGCGGAGGAGATCGCCTTCTTCGTGGATGATCAGTTGGTCTACACCTTCGACCCCGCCACCCGTACCGAGGAAGTGTGGCCCTTCGATCAGCCCTTCTATATCCGGCTCAACCTGGCCATCGGCGGCAACTTCGGCGGCCCCGAGGTGGACGACTCTATTTTCCCGCAGGAATACGTGGTCGACTACGTGCGGGTCTACGCGCCGGAATAACCCGGCGCCCATTCCTTTACCATCGCTTATCAATCAATCAGCATGCAACAACTTAACACCCTTTTCTTCCTGCTTTGCTCCGGACTCGTGCTGGGACAGGCCCCCACCGATGCCCCGGCGGCCCCCACGCGGCCCGCGGAGACGGTGATTTCCCTTTACAGTGATGCCTACGACGATACCGTCGTGGACACCTACCGCACCGATTGGAGCGTCGGCACCCTCACGGAAACGGAGATCGCCGGCAACAACGTGCTGGCCTACGACGGCCTCGGCTACGTGGGTATTGAGATGACCGGCGACAACGCCCACGACCTCACCGCCGCCGGCATCACTACCCTGCACTACGATTACTGGTCCCCCAACGTGAACTCCTTCCGGTTCAAGCTGGTCGACTGGGGCAGTGACGGCTTCGACCCCCAGGGCAACAATACCGAGTCGGAAGTCGGCCGCGGTCTGCCCCAGGGCGAATGGGTCGGCGTGGATCTTCCCCTCGGCCTCTTCAACGGGATGAACTATACGGACATCAACCAGATCGTGATCTCCACCGTCCCGAACGAAGGCGGTACCGTCTACCTCGACAACATCTACTTCTACAGCGGCGGGGCCACCATCGGAGCCACCCCGCTCGACCTGCCCGTCACCTTTGAGGAGGAGGACGTCACCTACGGCCTCTCCGACTTTGCCGGAGCGGTTTCCGAAGTGGTGATCGACCCCACCGACGCGACCAACCACGTAGCGCAGACCATCAAGACCGCCGGCGCCGAAACCTACGCTGGTACCACCGTGACCCTGGACAAGGGCGGCTCGCCCAACGATCCCGGGTTCGCCACCGCGATTCCCTTTACGGCCGATGCTACCACGATCTCCGTCCGGGTGTGGTCACCCGCCGCCGGCACCCCCGTGCGCCTAAAGGTCGAGAACAGCACCGACCCTACCGTGAGCGTGGAAACCGAAGTCACCACCGAAGTCGCCATGACGTGGGACACGCTGGTCTTTGACTTCGCGACCGAGGCTACCGGAACCGCGGCGCTCAGCCTCGGCGCTACCTACAACAAGCTTACGATCTTCTTCGACTTCGGCACCCAACCCGCCGAAGCGGCTACCTACTACTGGGACGACGTCTACTTCGGCGGTGCCTCGACCGGTGGCGGAGGCGGCGGAGGTGGAGCCTCCGTGCCGATGGTGGCAGCCCCCACCCCCACCTACCCCTCCGACAGCGTGCTTTCGCTCTTCAGCGAGGCTTACGATGACGTCACGGTCGACACCTGGCGCACCGACTGGAGCGCGGCCAGCTACAGCGAAATTATGGTCGACGGTAACGCCGTCAAGGCCTACGGCAACCTCGACTTCGTGGGAATTGAAACGGTAGGCGAAAATGCCCTCGACCTGAGCGGTTACGATTACCTGCACATCGACTACTGGTCCTCTGACCTGGACACCTTCCGGATCAAACTGGTGGACTTCGGCATGGACGGGTTCGATAACGGCACCGACACCGAATACGAGATCCCCTTCGAGATCACGAAGGGCGAGTGGGTCGGTCTTGACGTACCGATGTCCGACTTCTTGGGGATGAAGCTGACTGACATCAACCAGATCATCCTCTCGGCCCTGCCTACTGCGGGTGGTACGCTCTACATTGACAACTTCTACTTCTTCAAGGGCGCCACCACGGCCGTACGGGAAGCCGTTATCGGTACCCTGGGCGCCTTCCCCAACCCCGTGGGCGAGCGCGTGACCCTCTCCGCCCCCAGCCGGATGAAGTCGCTGCAACTGTACGACGCCACCGGTCGCCTCGTGTCCGAGTTCCGTCCGGGTTCCGAGCGCTTCGACCTGCCGATGGGCGGTCTCCGCGCCGGCCTGTACGTAGCCGTAGCGAATACCGCCGAAGGCCGCCTGACGGTCCGGCTCCGTAAGAACTAACTACCTTATTCTTACACTGGAAATTTTCAGCCCCCCGGCCGTACGGCCGGGGGGCTTTTTCATGCCCCTGATAGCCGGTGGGAGTAAACAAATCCCGACCCGGCCGTTTTTCCAACCTGAATACATCAACGAAAACGACCTAACCGCATGACCTCCGAACAAGTACTCTCCCGCCTCCAGGAAGGCAACGACCGTTTTGTCGCCGATAAACTCGACGGCAAACTGCAGAACTCCGCCCGCCGCGGAGAGCTCACTTCCGCCCAGGATCCTTACGCCATCGTACTGAGCTGCGCCGACAGCCGGGTCGTGCCCGAACTGGCCTTCGACACCGGACTGGGAGAGATCTTCGTAGTACGGGTGGCCGGCAACATCGCCAACACCTCCTCCGTCGCGAGCATTGAGTACGCGGTGGCCCACATCGGCTCCCCGGTCATCGTAGTCCTGGGACACGAAAGCTGCGGCGCCGTGACAGCCGCCCTGCAGGGAGGCGACAATGGCCACAACCTCAACCACCTGGTCTCCCATATCGTACCCGCGATAGCCTCGGCCCCCGATGGCTCCTCCGTGAATGACGTAGTGAAGGAGAATGCCCGGCTTACCGCCCGGGAGTTGCAGGACCGCAGCCCTATCATCCGCAAGGCGGTCGAGGAGGGCAAAGTAAAGGTGGTGCCCGCCTTCTACAACCTCCATTCGGGACGGGTGGACCTGCTGGACTAGCGCCCCGTTTACCCCTCGTCGCGCAGGTAGGCATTCAGCCGCTGCTCGAGCCCCCGCAGCTTGGCCAGATTGCTGAGTCGCGGATCGGTATAGATCACCGACAGGTCGATCGGTGCGTAGCGGTACGCGCGGGCGAGTGCCTGCAGGGATTCCTCTGGCTGTTGTAGCATCGAATAGTATCTGGCCAGTTGGAGCTGGGCCGTGCTCCGGTCTTGGAGCGTAACGGCAAGTTTCTGCGCGGCTTCCAGGTACTTCATGCCGTCTTCTGGCCGGCCGGCCTCGGCGTACACCAACCCGATCTCCGATACGGTGATTACGCTGTTGGGCATGTAGGTAAGCACTGAATCCAGGAAGGCCACGGCCTGTCCGTAGCGCTTGCGGCCCAGCGCTTCGTCCTTCTTTTCCCAGAATTCCAGGACCACGTTCTGGTAGCGGCCCACCAGCGTGGTAGGAACCGGAGGTGCCCCCACGGCACTGACCACTTCCAGGGTGAAGTCTCGCCAGTCGAAGGAGCAGGCCAGGAAGCGGTCGGGATCCTCGGGCGGCCCCCACTCGCTGCGGTCGATGCCGTCGCCGTAGTATACCCGGTAGTAGCGCCCGCTGACGGGGATCTCTACCCAGAGTTCGTTCTCGAGCACCTCACCGTAGCTAAGGATCTTGCCGGAGACCACCCGGTGCGGTACGCCGAGGTACTGCAGGGTCAGGGAGAGCAGCAGGTGCTTGCGGCGGGGCGTGGACAGCCGCCGGTACAGATCCTGTAGCAGGGGCTGGCCGTAATCAAAATCTTCGGAGTTACGGGCCAGTTTTACGCGGCGTCCGAGGCGACGGATCACCCGGTCCACGTCGTCCAGGGAGTTCTCGCCGGGATCGAGATTGCGCAGTTCCGTTTTGCCGATGTCTTCACGCACGAGCGGGGGCAGTACGTAAGGTGCGTCCGGCTCCCCGGGTGCCGGCGGGGGCCAGGAGAAGGTCGGTGCCGGGAGCGCCAGTAGGCTGTCGGAGAACCAGGTGGAGATCGGGGCCACCCGTACCCGGTAGTTCAGGCGCAGGCTATCGGCCGCGGCCAGGGACTCCCCCGTCCAGCTGATCCCTTCCGGGCCGATGGTGAGGGGGTTCAGGGAGTACATTTCCTGGCTGAGAACCTGCCCGCCCGCCGTGAGGGGGAGGCGCGCATAGATCATGGCACCCGTAGCGGTAGCATCCTTGGGAAGCATGAGGGTTTCGGTGACGGAATAAACCGACTGAGCGTTTATCCCGGAAGTACCTAACAGCGAGATGGACAGAAAATATAGGAAAAACGGGCGCATGGATATGGGACGGTTGATCACCTAGGAGAAGGCGTTCCCTAATCGGGTTGTTCTCGGGCAGATTTTTAGGAATGCCTACCCGCATCCCTGTTGCTGCTGCCGGTTGGCCCGCCTATCAACTTGAAGGGTCGCCTGATAAGTGCCCGCAGGGCTGCGGTACCTTCATTTTCGGGTAGTGACTCCAGGGCGGAATGGCCAGCCTCCGCGTGCCCGAGGGCCCGGGAAACCAGTTCTTCCACGACAGCGGCGCGCCCGTACGGGGCCGTCGGGTCTACCCCGATCCGTGCGGCCGTGGCCTGCACCAGCGTGTATTTGCCGGTAGCAAGCTCCGAATGCCGGGGCGGGAAATAGGCCCCTTCCAGGTCATCGAAGACCTGATACACGGTACCAAGCTCCCGGCCATAAACCACAAGAGCGGAACGGTACTCCCCGGCGGCGACGGAAGCGCCCCACGCGAACAGACTCCCGTTTTTCTCGCGTACGAGCTGCCATTGCGCCGCGTCCTCGCCAACCTTACCCTGAAGGTCCTTCCCCTGGCCGTACAGTAACTGTTCCAGGGTGGCCAGATAGTCCGCTGCTCCGGCCGTAGAGACAAGCAGGCCAACCGCGGCGACGAATAACTGGCAGCAAAAGTTGTAGGCCCTGGCCGCGCCTATACGTACATAGAGAGCACCAGGACGGTCGCCATCCTGCAGGTCGTCCAGCACGCGCACGATCAGCTGGGTGAGCAGCCAGGCGGCCGTCGCCGGACGTAGCTCCCGAAGTTCGCCACCGCAGGCTCCCGCCGACACGAGGGGCAGCGCGCCAAGATCGTAGCTCATACGGGCCAGCATGGGTGAAGCGAGCTCCCTAGTGCCGCCACGATCGGGCAGGGCCGATCTGGCCAGTGCCTTTGACTCCAGGTAAACCGAGGTGACGGCGGAACGGAAATCGGGTGGCACCAGCATCAGAGCGCGTTTAGCGTCCGTTGCCAGAACTGCTGCTCGTCCCGGTTCAGGCTATCCCGTTCCATGACAAGCAGCAGCTGGATCTCCTGCATGATCTGCGCCCGGCCAATCTGGGGGATCGCGTGCAGTGCCCTCACCTGGGGTTCGACGTCGTAGGATTGAGAGGCTAACGTATCAGCGGGATGGCCCAGTCCGATATTGATCAGGGACCCCACTACGACAACGGACTCGAGGGTGTCCGTGGCGTCGCTGATCTGCTCGATCCGCTGCATGGTCCGGATGGATTCGGGGCCGAAGAATTCCGGATAAGTCGGCTGATCGTCCGCCCGGGCCATCCGCCGGATGCCGCCCAGTGATTCCCGGCTCAGGGAATACCGGCTGGATTCGGCTCCTCCCTGCTGCACCACGTGCGCCAGCTCGTGGCCGAGAACCTCCCGGCCGTCGCGGCCGGCTTCGGGGTCTACGTCGCGGCCCAGGTATACCTCCTTCCCGCGGGTGAAGGCCCGGGCATTGATGGCTTCGGGGTCTGCCCGGCGGATACTGACTTGGGAGAAGTCGGCCCCGAAGGCCCGCTCCATGTGGCGCAGCGCCGGTTCGGATGGTTCGTGGGGGGTGTTCGCTACCTCCTTGCCGACGCGGTCCGCTTCGGCCTCGATAGCGTCGTGACCGGATCGAAGCTTGGCCGCCCCTCCGCCGAGGGACGCGTGCATAAAGCCGGCGGGCAGGCTGATCTCTTCGGGTGGCTTACGTTTCTTTTTCATCGTTCGGTGGTTATGGTTTGAAGATCTTTCCCGCCTTGGTGAATTCCCGTTGCACGCCCAGCCGGATGGATTCCGGGGAGAGGGGCCCGCCGGCGCCGGCCGCCAGCCAGTCGGTGAGGGCGAAGCGGGCCGCTCCGGCGATCTGGCTTCCCGACAGTTCGTAGCGGCGGGCGAGATCGACGGTATCCACGCCTTCGGCCAGATCCAGGCGATCCGGGAGCACGCCGCGCCACAGCCTGCCACGCTCCTCCGGCCCCGGTGGCTCGAAGTGAATGATGGCCTCGAAGCGGCGGGAAAAGGCTCCGTCGAGGTTGCTGCGGAAGTTGGTCGCCAGGATGGCGATGCCATCGTAATCCTCGATCCGCTGCAGCAGGTAGCTCACCTCCTGGTTCGCGTAGCGGTCGCGGCCGTCGCTTACCTCGCTGCGCTTCCCGAAGAGGGCATCGGCTTCGTCGAAGAAGAGGATCCAATCGCGGTGCTCGGCCCGCTCGAAGAGGGTCGCCAGCCGCTTTTCAGTCTCGCCGATGTACTTCGATACCACGGCCGAGAGCTCCACCCGGAATACCGGCTTGCCGAGTTGCTTGCCAAGCAGGCCTGCCGTCAGGGTCTTTCCCGTACCCGGCGGGCCGTGGAAGAGGATACGGTATCCGGGCCGAAGGTGAGAAGCGATAGTCTTTAGTTGCCGTAAGGCTCCCTGCTGCCCCAGGTGACTGCGCAGGTGATCTACCTCGGCAGCCGTGGCGGGCGGGAGCACGAGATCTTCCCAGTCCAGCCTTACCACGACCGGCCGCGCTGGGAAGGCGTGACCGAATGCGGGCAGGCGTTCCCGGCCCTCCAGCATGCGCGACAACCACTGCGGATCCGGCAGCAACTGCCCGCTCAGCCCCGGCTCCCCCGCCGGTACGCTTCCGAGCCGCAGCAATCCGCTCTGCCAGAGCCGGTCGCCGTTCCCGAGGAGCCTCCGCACCTGCGTACCCGCCCCCCGGTCATGCCCGGCGAGAAGAAACAGGGCGGTCTGTCCGGTGGGCAGTACCCCCCGGTACTGCTTTCCGCGCAAACCCCCGAATTCAGGCAGATCACCCCCCTCCGGCAGGTGCTTGCGCAGTAGCGTATCGATCGCCCCGGGCCGCACCTCGGGCAACAGGCTGAGGAGCAGGACCAGCAGTTGGGGGACCGTCGGACCGAATTCTTCCACGAAGGTGGCAAAAGGGCTGTCGTCGTCGGCGAGATCCAGGGGTCCGAACCGGCACGGGTCGCCCGTCAACCGCTCCCGCAACCGGTCGAGCAGGTAGTCCATCGCCGTATCCAGGGCGGCCGTCGTGGGGGTGTCGGGCGGGGCACTCATATCCAGCTGACGTGCAGGGGGGCGGCCATGGCCCCGGTTTTGACGATGGAGTACGGCCACGGGAGCCGGTCCAGCAGCACGTCGTAGGCCCGCCGCTCCACCTGAAGCAGCCAGCCCCCCGCGACGGCGGAAAGCTTGCCGGGACGTTGCAGAAAAGCCTGCCGCAGACCGTCGCGGTCGGTACTTCCCAGTGCCGCCCAGTGCTCCAGCACGCCGTCGAGCAACTCATCGACCCGGCGCAGCCGCCAGTCCTCGGGAGGTGAGCCGGCCGGCGGCAGGTAATCCGTGGGCGTCCGGCCCAGCAGCACTTTGGTGAGCGGGTGGTCCCATTCCCCGCATTTGGGATCGCCGAAGGTGGCGTAGTGGAGCAGTTCCGCCATCAGGGGGAGGTCTTTTTCGGCGTGGCAGTGCCGCTCCAGGAAGTCCAGATAGGGGTGGAGCAGCACCAGACCGGCATTTCCGACCAGATAGCCGGCAGCCTGGTCAGGACCTGCTTCCCCCGCCACGGGATCCGGCAAGGTGTGCCGGGCCGGGGCGTGGGATTTGCCGGAAGAGGGTGCGGGTGAAGATGGCCGGTCATCGGAGGCAGCGGGGGACTGCTGGACCGTGGCTGCCTCATCGCGGACCCGGATCAGCGCGGCCAACCGCCGCAGGCAGACGCCTTCCGGAAGATCGGCCCGCCCGCTGATCGCGGCGTGGGCCTGGTCGGGCCAGTCTGGCGGGAGCCCGTCCAGCAGGTCGTTGACGGTAGGACACTCCGCGGACAGGCAGCCGGTGGTGAGAAAGGTGAGGACCCGGTGCAGGGGATCGACGGGACGCGGGAAAACCGACGCGTCGGGGGTTGCCGCCCTGGCGGGGTGTTGCCGCCACCAGCGGAGGAGGGCCCGCTCCACGTGCTCCGGCGTCAGGTCGGCCAGG
>JBGTHX010000362.1:0-7469 GCA_041746055.1 Lewinella sp.
CGGGCCGCGGGAAGACCGGGGCATTGGTCCGGTAGCGGCGGCCGTTGGTCCGATTACCCCCCTTTTCTGCGAATTATGGGGGATATTGGAGGCCTATCACTCACCCCGACTATATGACGCCTGACTCCTACGCCCCCGTGATCGAGGTCCGCAACGTGCGCAAGACCTACGGCGAAAAGGTGGCCGTCGACGACGTTTCCTTCGCCATGCCCCCGGACGCCATCCTCGGACTGCTCGGCCCCAACGGGGCCGGCAAGACGAGCCTCATCCGGATGATCACCACCATCACCGCCCCCGACAGCGGGCAGATCTACTTTTCCGGCAAACCCCTCAGTGGCTACCACCCCACCCAGATCGGTTACCTGCCCGAGGAACGCGGACTTTACAAGCAGATGTACGTCGGCGAGCAGCTCATGTACCTCGGCCAGCTGAAGGGGATGAGCGCCGCCAACGCCGAATCCAAAGCCCGCGAGTGGCTCGCCAAGTTCGAACTAGAGGGACAGTGGCGCAAGAAGACCGACGAGCTCAGCAAGGGCATGCAACAGCAGGTGCAGTTCATCGCTACCGTGCTCCACGACCCCAAGCTGCTCATCCTCGACGAGCCCTTCAGCGGCCTCGACCCCGTGAACGCCAACCGGATGCGGGCCGAGATCCTGCGCATGCACGCCGACGGCACCGCCGTGATCTTCAGCACCCACCGCATGGAACAGGTGGAGGAGCTGTGCGAATTTATCGTCCTCATCAACCACGGCCGCAACATCCTCCAGGGCAGGGTGCAGGACATCCGCCGCGAATTCCTGGAGCACCGCTACCGCCTCACCCTCGACGGACCGCTGCCCCGGGAAGTAGGCGAACGCCACCAGCTGCTCAACCGCAAGGTCTCTACCGTAGATATCCAGCTGCAACCCCACGAGGAGGGTAACGACCTGCTCCGGTCGCTGCTCAGCACCGGCGTCAGGATCCAGGGCTTCCACGAGCTGCTGCCCAGCCTCAACGAAATCTTCATCAAGCGCGTCAGCCGCGTGGAACAGCCCCAAGCCCTCCCCCATGAATAACCTCTGGCTCGTCATCCGCCGGGAATACCTGACCCGCGTCCGCCGCAAATCCTTCATCCTCGCTACCCTGCTCACCCCGATCGGCCTGGCGCTGTTTGTGGTGATCGCCAACGCCGTGTTCAGCTACGAGAGCGACGAGGTGAAGCGCATCGCCGTGATCGACGACGGCAACCTCTTCAAGGGCGCCATGCCCGACGAGAACGGCCTCTACTTCCGCTTCGTCGACCAGCCGCTGTCCGACCTCCGCAATGATTCCGGCGACGACCGCGACTATTCCGGCATCCTCGTCATCCCCGAGGTCACGAATCCCCGCAGCCGCAACTTCCGCATCCAGTTGTTCAGCGACGAGACCCTGAGCATCGACGCCCAGTCCCGCATCCGCAGCCGCGTGGAAGAGGCCCTGCGCAAGTACAAGATCGAAGCCCTGGAGATCGACCAGTCGACCCTCGCCAGCCTGGATACCGACGTGGACATCAGCGTCCGCAGCCTCACCGCCTCCGCCGAGGGAGAGGATGACGACCGCAGCATGGCCGCCGCCATCGGGGCCGGCATCGGTACCGTGATGGGCTTCCTGATGTACATCTCCGTCTTCGTGTACGGCATGATGGTGATGCGCTCGGTGATGGAGGAGAAGACCAACCGTATCGTGGAGGTCGTCATCTCCTCGGTGCGGCCCTTCACCCTCCTGCTCGGCAAGATCATCGGCGTGGGTGCCCTCGGCCTCACCCAGGTACTGGCGTGGATGGTCCTGATCCCCGGACTCCTCTTCGTGGTGGCCCTGGTTTTCGGACTCGACTCCCCGCCCCAGCAGATGCCCGGCTCCCCCGAGGTGAACCCCGAGGAGGTGCAGTCCATGGTCGAGAACATGGTCGCCGGGCTATCCGACCTCAACTGGTGGCTCATCCTGCCCTGCTTCATCCTCTACTTCCTGGGGGGCTACTTCATGTACGCGGCCCTGTTCGCCGCCGTGGGCAGCGCGATGGGCGACGACATGGGCGAGAGCCAGTCGCTCACCATCCCCATCACCATTCCGGTGATCCTGGCCTTCTACATCATGATGGCCACCATCCAGAACCCGAACTCGAGCCTGGCGGTGTGGTCGTCGATCTTCCCGCTCTTCGCCCCCATCGTGATGCCCGCCCGCCTGGCCTTCGATCCGCCCCTCTGGCAGGTGGCGCTGAGCCTGGTGGTGGTCTTCGCCTTTGCCGCGCTGATGGTGTGGATGGCCTCGCGGATCTACCGCATCGGCATCCTGAACTACGGCAAGAAGTCCAGCCTGAAGGACATGGGGCGGTGGATCACCGCGAAGTACTGAACTTAAAATTTCAAATTATTCCCCGGCTCGATGGCCACGTTCAGGATCTTGATCACGAAGGAGCAACTTTCCGCGGCGGCTAGCGTAGGCCGCATCGCTTCGGTGAGGGCGTGCATGACCGTGTCGTACTCGCCGGTCAGCTGGGTGGTTAGGGGATTGGTGGCCACCTCGATGTCGTAGTCCTGTAGCCGTCGGATGAAGGCGATGATGGGCGCCTCGTAATCGGCCGTGAGGGGATAGAGGGAGAGATCGACGGATACTTGCATGGGGCGGGGTCGCGGGTGCGAGGGTTTTTCGGAAAATCGCGGTTACGGTAAAAACCGAAATTTATACGCCAGCGACAAAATGGGCGCCCCGAAGATCGACAGCCGGTAGGCGGCAAAGGGACTGCCCTGGAAGATGCCCAGCGGCTGGGTATTGGCGTCCTTGGGCTGAAAGAAGACGTTGTAGGCGTTGTCACGCCCGTAGATGTTGTAGGCCGTGAAGATCCACTCTCCCGTCCAGCGGCGTTGGGTGCGGCGGAGGTTGTGGATGGTCCAGCTGAAGTCGAGGCGGTGATAGACGGGCAGCCGGTCGTTGTTGCGTTCGAGGAAGAGGGGCACCGGCGTGTCCCGTATGGTCACGAAGCCGTTGGGCACGGTGTAGGGACGGTTACTTTGCACCACCAGGTTGAAGCCAAGTTCGTGGGTCTTGCCCTCGTCCAGGATCAGGTTAGCGGTGAAGGTGTGCGGCTGGTCGAAGTAGCCGGGGTACCAGTTGCCGCGGTTGATGCGGGTGGATTCGGTGGGGCCCTCCACCCGGTTCTCCACGCGGGCGTAGGCGTAGTTGACCTCCCCGGTGATGCGGCCGGTGCCGCTGCGGCGGGCAGAGAGTTCCACCCCATAGCCCCGCCCCTCGCCGCGCAGCAGGTCGGTCTCCACGGCGGGATTGAGGAAGAAGTCGGCCCCCGGCTTGTACTCCAGCAGGTCCTGGATGCGGCGGTAGTAGGCCTCGAGCCGGTAGGTGTAGGTTGTATTGCCGCTGCGCTGGGTCAGCCCCGCGGAATAGAGCTCGGCGGTCTGGGGGGCCACGTTGGTGCTGCTCACCGTCCAGCGGCTGGTGGGCAGCGGCGTCGTGGCGTTGTAGATGTTTTGCAGGTACTGCCGGCTCCGTGCGTAGCTGGCTTTAAAACTGCTGTTGGTCAGGAAACGGTAACTCAGGCCGAGCCTCGGTTCCAGGCCGTCGTAGCGGGCGATGGTGGATCCCGCTTCGGCCGTTGTCGCGGTCAGCAGGTTGGTTTCGGTGATCTCCTCTCCGGGGCGGTAGGACCGGATCTGCCCGGGCCCAGCCTGCCGGTAGCGCACGTAACGCAGACCGCCGCTCAGGTTGAGGCGGTCGGAGACTTCCCACTCCTCCTCGGCGTAGATCGCCAGCTCCCGCCCCCGCTCGGGATCCAGCATGATGGGGAGGATGCCGGGCTGTCCGCCGGGGTCCAGGTCTCCCGGCCGCAGGTCGTAGCGGTCGTACTGCACGCCCAGCTGCGCGCGGTGGGGCCCCCGCGTGAGGCCGAAGGCCGTACGGCCGGTCCAGTAGCCGATCGAGGAAGTGAAGCGGATGCGTTCTCCGGTTTCCTGCGGAAAGCGGAGTTCGGGACGGTAATGGCCCCGGTGCACCTCGGAGGTCACCGAGAGCCCCTCCCCCAGGAGATGCAGCCAGCGTACCCCCCCGTTCAGCGTGAGGTAGGCGTACTGGTTGGCCGTCGCGGGCAGGTTGCCGATGCGGTTGAGCAGGTCCACCTGGTAGAAGTCCTGGCTGTAGAAGCCGGTCAGGGTGATAATGTCCGATTCCCCCGGCCGGAAGCGCAGTTTCAGGGTGGCATCGCCGAAGCGGCTGCGGGTATCGCGCAGCCGTTCGATCAGGGGAAAGATGAAATCGTTGAAGCCGCCCCGGGCGGAGAGCAGCAGCCCCCAGCGGCCCGCGCGGTCGAGCGGCGTTTCCACGGCCAGGTGACTGGCCACGAACCCTACCCCACCCCGGATCTCGGTACGCTCGGTACCGGGGACCTTACTGCTTACGTCCAGCACCGAAGACACCCTTCCTCCAAAGCGGGCGGGGATATTCCCCCGGTATAGATCGACGCCCCCCACCGCGTCCGGCGTGAAGACGGTGAAGAGGCCGAACAGATGGGTGGGGGTGAACACCGGCGCCCCGTCGTAGAGCAGGAGGTTCTGGTCCACGGTGCCGCCGCGTACACTGATGCCGTTGCTGGCCTCGCCGGCCGAGGTGACGCCGGGCAGCAGTTGCAGGGCCTTCAGCACGTCCCGCTCGCCCAGTACCGTAGGGATACTTTCCAGCTCGGAGGCCGAGAGCCGCTCCACGCCCATACCGGGCCGGCTGAGGGCCTCCTGTTCCGGCCGGTCGGTCACCGTCACCGTCTCCAGCCGGGCGGCCGTGGCCTCCAGGCGCAGGGTGGCTTCCAGATCCCGCAGCAGATCCAGGCGCTGCTCGAAGGGCGCGTAACCGGTAAAGCTGGCGCGGAGGAGGTAGCTGCCGGGGGGTAGGACGAGGTTGAGCCTGCCCTCCTCGTCGGTGGTCCCCCCCCGGGACCCGGGACTCAGCTGCACGCTCACGAAGGACAGAGGCCGGTCGTCGGCCACGTCCAGCACCGTGAGCCGCAGGTTGACCTCCTGTCCCGGCAGCCGGCCCGTTACGGCCAGCAGCGCTACGATCAGCAGGATCAGTCGATCCATCCCTCGGGCTTTATGAGGGTACGATCCGGTCCGTCGCAGGGGGCGAGGGGCGGAGTGAAGGGACCCGACGAGGGCTCGGGCCGGATGGAACGATCGCCCGGCAGCGGATCGCCGGTGGAGGCGTCGCGCACGAAGAACTGCCGTTGGCTACTCACCGAGGCCGCCCGGACGTTGCCGAGCACGGTGGCTCCGTCGGGGTCCAGGTTGCGGACGTTGCCGTTCAGCGCGGCGGGAATGGTCGCGTTCAGTCCCCTGTTGCCCCCGATGAGGTCGGAGATGACCTTACCGTAATCATAGCCCTCCCGCGTAAGGGTGTACTGCTGGGCCTCGACCAGGATGGGACCGAATTCCAGGAAATCGATGGTGCCCACGGGCTGCCCCTTCACCGTTCCGCCGGCGAAGGCGCGGTCGGAGGCGTAGGTCAGCTCATCGCCGCGGACGATCCGGAAGCAACCGTCCGTACCGACCTCGCAGAAGTAGTCGTAGCGCTCGTTGTTCCCGTTGCAGCGCTGGGCGGGCACGCATTCCCCATTGCGGTACACGCCGCAGTTGCAACTCAAGCACACCACCGCGGACTGCCAGTAGCGGAAATTCCACTGGTAGTAGTTGTCCTCCCCCGCCGGGTCGGTAAAGTCAAGAAACAGGCGGAATACCGGCACGAAGCGTTTCAGCTCCGCATCGTAGTCTCCCTCCTGGTCAAAAACGATCCGAAAATCATCGATCGGAACGCTACCCGGCACGACTTCGGCACGGGACACGGCCACCGTTCCGTCGGGTAGCGAGACCTCAAGCCCCCAGGTCTCCCCCGCCCTCGCCGCGAATCCCAATGGAGGCCGGTAGAGGCCCGCGCTGCTATCGGCGAGTTCCCACTGCACCTGCGTGCCCGCCCCCTCCTCGGTGGCTACGACGGTGGCCCCGGCTACCGGGGAAAATTCGAGTTGGACCTGTTGGAAATTGGAGGCGCTGATGCGTACCTCGCTGAGATCGGGCCGGTCCACGATCTCTCCCTCGATGAGATAGAAAGCCTGCTCGAGCTGGTACTCCGGTGGCGTCGGTTCGACGCAGGTCACCAGGCCGAGGGCCGCCAGCAGCAGGATCACGATTCGACGCATGTTCCGACCAAGGTACTATTCCTGGGTCAGGCTGACGGGGAAAAGAAATTCCACCTCGCGGTTGAGCGCGGCGGCAACGGCGGAGGAATCCGCGGTAAGATCGATGGTGCCCAGCAGATCGGCCAGGCGGGCCTGGAGGTTGACGCGCAGGTTCAGGCCCCGCTCCGGCGTGACCTCCGTCCCGAAGTCCAGCTCGAAGGGGACGCTGCCGTAGGAGCTCACCGACCGCGTCACGGTATCCCCGGCGGATAGCAGTACATATTCCAGCCGGGACTGCACGTAACCCTCGCCGTCGCGGAAGTTGAGTCGCCCGGGCTGGGTGCGCAGGGCATCACCCGTGGGGGCGGTGGCGGGCACGATGTCGCGGTAGCGGTCGGGTAAGCCGTAGGTGCCCGTTAGACCACTAATGGAGGAGTTGCCGGCCTGGAGTGAGCCGACGATAGTCGTACTGACCGCGGTGGAAGCCAGCAGGTAGTTGCCGTTAACCGTCAGTGGGATGGTGTCCGTACCGTCGAGGGCCGACAGTTCCACGGGCCGCTGCGGCACGGGCAACTCGCCCGTAGGCGAAAGCAGCCGCAAGTCACCGAGGTAATACCGGAAGCGAACGATACGGAAGGGGTGGCCGGCGCCGTCGGTATAAGTCTGGCCGGCCACGATAGCACTGTCCTGCCATACCGTACTCACCCGCACCGACAGCTGGGGATAGGTACAGCAGTCCGGGCAGGCCACGTCGGCGCGCAGGTCGTAATTGGAGGAATCGGGATCCAGGCAGCCCGTACGCTCCTCGTAGCAGTGGCTGAGCGATACGCAGAGCAACAGGAGGAGCGGGAGGGATCGGATCGACACGGGGGGAATTATCAGATGATCATTCCGGCGGCCACCGTCTCGTTGGTCTGTTCGTCGACCAGGATGATGGAGCCGGTGATGCGGTTCTGCCGGTAGGGGTCAGTAAGCAACGGCGCGGTGGTACGGAGGAGTACACGGCAGATGTCGTTCATCTTCACTTCCTTGTTTTCCTCGTCGCGGTGCAGCGTGTTGATGTCGAGGCGGTAGCGTACATCCTTGATGATGCAACGGGCCTCCTGGGTGGTGTGCATGATGGCGTACTTGCCACGGGGCTGTAGCGGGCGCTCGTTGAACCAGCAGAGCATGGCCTCCACGTCCTGGGTTACGCTGGGCTGGTTGTTGGGCCGTACGATCATGTCGCCGCGGCTGATGTCGATGTCGTCTTCGAGCAGGAGGGTGACGGACATGGGCG
>JBGTHX010000363.1:0-2809 GCA_041746055.1 Lewinella sp.
AAGACTTCCCGGAAACGGTCGTTCAAATCACGGCGATCTTCGGTTATCATAATTCAGTATCAGTTTAATTTCTGGACAAATTAAAACATTTTCAAACACTCCCGCAAGTTTTCAACAAGAATTCTCAAATTATTGCAGGTAATTGGGAAGGGCCTGGGTGGAAATGTTGTTTTTCTGATCTACAGCGGGGGGGTGCCGAACAGTAATCACCAATCCGAAAGCTCACTCGCCCAGCATGGTACGCGCGCTCAGGTCGGCCACGAAGGTCAGCCCCTCGCCTACCCCGCGGCCGCGTTGCTGCAGCAAGCTGGCCTTGATGCCGGCTATGATGCGCGGGGGCTTGGCGGCGATGGCGTCGGCGGCCTGCCCTACCCGGTAGCGCAGCTGGGCGCCGTTTCCCAGGGCCTCACTTACCAGACCGATGGCCGCGGCCTCCTTTCCGTCGAAGGTGCGGGCGGTGAAGGACAGTTCCGCGGCGGTGCCGGGATTGATAATGCGCGGCAGCCGCTGCAGCGTGCCGAGATCCGCTACGATTCCCAGGTCAACCTCCTTTACCGAAAAGGTGGCCCCTTTCGTACAGAAACGCACGTCGCAGGCCGTGATGATGTCTACCCCGCCCCCGACGCAGGCCCCCTCTATGGAGGCGATCACGGGTTTACGGCAGCGTTCGAGGGCGGAGACGCAATCCTGCAGGTTGGCGATAAAAGCGGTCACCCGCGCGAGCATCTCGTGCTTCTCGCCCCGGAAGCGCCCCTGCATATCCTGGAGTACGCTAATGTCCATGCCGCTGCAGAAGTGTCGCTCGTTCCCCTGTATGACGACCACCCGCACTTCGGGGTCCGCGTCGGCGCGCTCCACCGCCGCCTTCAGCGCTTCCCAGCCGGCCAGATCGAGGGCGTTGGCCCGGGCGGGGCGGTCGAAAGTCAGTTGCGCGATCCGGTCGTAAACCTGGTAATCCATGCCGCCTAATATAGCGCGTCAGTTCGTACCCGCCCCACGCACCAGCCGCATCCGGTCGCTGTGGAGGTGGTCCATACCGTCCACGTAGAGGGTCGTGCCGCTAGTGTACGACGAGAGCGGGCCAGCCAGAAAGAGCACTACGTTGGCGACTTCCTCCACGGTACCATGCCGGCCCATGAGATTTTCCTCCTTCATCTGGTCGAGAAGCTGGCGCACCGGCTCGGCGTAGGTATCTAGGCCGGAGGACAATATCGTTCCGGGCGCCACGCAGTTGATCCGGATGTGGTAGCGGGCCCATTCCTGCGCCAGCGTTTTGGTGAGGTTTTCGACCCCCGCGCGGGCGGCTCCCGTGTGGGCCATGCCGGGGAAGCCCCGCAGCATATTCACGATGATATTGACGATGTTCCCGCTCTTCTGAGGGATGAAGAATCGCTCGGCCATAATGCGGCTCACGTAGAAGGTTCCGTTCAGGTTGGTGTTGATGACCGCGTTCCAGCCGTTATCGGTGAGATTCCGGGCGAGCGCGGGGAACTGTCCGCCGGCATTATTGACCAGCAGGTCGAGTCCCCCTAGTTCCTCCAGAATAAAATTGGCGAGCTCCTCCACCTCCTGGCTGCTTCGGATATCGCAGGGGCGGTAGACGCAGGTGCCGAAGGCTCCGAGGGCGGCCGCGGCCGCCGCGAGGGGCTCTGGCTTGCGCGAACAGATACAGACCTTTGCTCCCAGCCGGAGCAGGGCTTCAGCGATCGCGTAGCCGATGCCGGAGCGGCCGCCGGTGACCAGCGCCGTTTTCCCGGCGAAAAGGTCGGGGGCGTAGTAGCGGTCGGGGGAAGCGGCGGGATCCATCAGGCGGGGAATTTATTCAGCAGCGCGGCCTGTGTGGCGATGGCCTCGTGCAGTTCAGCCTTGAGGCGGGCGACCAGCTGTGCGGCGGGGGGATTATCGCGGATGGCCGCTACGCCATGACCGGCGCTCCAGAGGTTTTTCCAGGCCTTGGCCTCGTGTTCGGCCCCGAAGTCGGCCTTGGCCTGCTGGTCCCACATGTCCTTGGTGATTCCGGCCGCTTCCAGGCTGCGGGCCATCCAGTTGGCGGGGATGCCGGAGACGGATGCGGTGTAGACGATGTCACGGGTACCCGACTCCATGATCATCTGCTTGTAGGCTTCATCGGCAACCGCTTCCTGAGTCGAGATAAATCGGGTGCCCATATAGGCCAGGTCCGCCCCCATCTGCAGGGCGGAGGCAATGTCGCGGCCCGTGGCGATGGCCCCGGCCAGCAGGATGACCCCGTCGAACATGCCGCGGATCTCGCTCACGAAGGGCATGGGGTTCAGGGTGCCCGCGTGGCCCCCGGCACCGGCTGAGACGAGTATCAGTCCGTCCACCCCGGCATCGATGGCCTTCTGCGCGTGGTAGGTGTTGGTGACGTCGTGAAAGACGAGTCCGCCGTAGGAGTGCACCGCGTCCACTACCTCCTTGACGGCCCCTAAACTGGTGATTACCAGCGGCACCTGCTGCCGGACGATCACCTCCAGATCGGCCTGTACCCGGGGGTTGGTCTTATGCACGATGAGGTTGACGCCGTAGGGGGGCAGTTCCTTGCCGCGGCGACCGGCTTCCGCGGCCAGTTCCTCCTTGATCTCCACCACCCACTCCTCAAAGCCTGCAGTAGTCCGGTTATTGAGAGCAGGAAAGGTGCCCAGCACGCCGCTCTTGCAGCATTCCAGCACCAGCCGCTGCTGGGATACGATGAACATGGGTGATACCACCACCGGGATATCCAGGTGGAGTTGCGCCAGTATCTCGGTCCGATTCTTCATGCGGTTAAAGTAGCGAATTTTCGCAGATT
>JBGTHX010000364.1:0-16412 GCA_041746055.1 Lewinella sp.
AGCTCAACCTCACGAGCGACGGAGAGCACTGGACCGAGGCGGACGGTATCCTCACCGCCAACGCCCCCGCCTCACTGGAGCTTTTGCCGGCGCACGGTGCCGTAACCCTGGGCATGAGCTATCGCGTCACCGAGGGTGCCAGCGCCCGCCTCCTGCTGGGCGGGAAGTATCCGCTGAGTCTCCCGGACCTGGGACTGGACCGCGCGGCTGCTCCCCGCACGGTAGTATCAGTCAGCCCCGGCGTCTGGCAGAATCTGGAGATTGCCTTCTTACCCGCCGAGGGTCAGGATCCTCCGCTGCTCGTCGGCGCCTACCTGAACGGCAACCTGGTGTACTACCAGCAGCCCCTCACCGAGACCGGCGGGGATGCCGGCGGCCCCCTCACCCTGGAGGTGGAGTCGGGAAGCATTTCCGTGACCAACGTCCGCAGCATCGACCGGGCGGGCCGTTCCTCCACCCTCACCGATAACGGAGAGGTGGACCTTAACCTGCCCCTCATCCGCTACGCGTATTACCCCATCGAGGGCAATCCAAAAGACTTTACGGCGTACGGCTCCGCTACTCCGGCGAAGGAAGGCTACATCTCCCGGTTCGACATCGACGGGATCCGCGAGCAGAACAGCAGCTACGCCATTCGCTTCACTTCCGACCTGGACATCCCCTCCGCCGGGTCCTATTCCTTTCACCTGCGTTCGCCCTCGCCCGACCGTCTCTACATTGACGATCAGCTGGTGGTCGACTTGAGCAAGCCCCACGAGGGACTCGATCAGCAGGGCGCCATCGAGCTCGGGGAAGGAAACCACCAGGTGCGCCTGGATCACTTCCAGAACGGTGGCTGGAACTTTCTCAAGGTGAAGTACACCTTTGAAGACCAGGAGGAAAAAAGCTTCAACGACATCCCCGAAGACCGGGCCGTCTCCGTCCCGAGTTCCGGAGAAGTGGTGGAAGTCAAACCCGACGACCGCCCGTATCTGCTGCGCAGCTTCCTGAATTTCCCTCCCGGCCACGTCTATGACTTTACCGATAAGCGAACCCACGTGATCAGCGTAGGGGAGAAGGATGGCCCCCACTACAGCTATGACCTCCGCAACGGCAGCATCCTGCAGGTCTGGCGCGGCCCCTTCATCGATGCCAGCCAGATGTGGGTGGAACGGGGGGAGCCCCAGGTCGCCCGGGCCATCGGTCCGGTGATCGCCTTTGACGGACGCCCGCAGTACAGCACCGAGGGTGGCGCCCGCTGGCCCGAGGGCGAGAGTGATTTCCGCCACCTCCGCCACGAACTCGATGCCACCGGCCGGCCCACCTTCTTCTTCGCCACCCCCGACGGCGGAGAGCTCTCCGACGAGATCGTACCCACCCAGCGGGGCCTGCAGCGCACGATCAGCAACCTGGAGGGAGACGCGTCGCTCTACACCACGGTCGTGGCCGCTTCCAACATCCGGGAGACCGCCCCGGGAACCTTCGAGCTCGTCAATCCGGGTCTCAATCTACACATCGACGACCTCGCCGCCGGCGGGCTCAAACTGCTGCAGGGCAACGGGAGCCAACGCCTCGTCGCGGAGATCCCCGCGGGCGAACACCTCACTTATTCCATCGACTGGTAGCCCATCTCCCTTTCCTTTCTTCCCCTCCGAAATTGCCGTCCGTCATGCGTACATCCCTTCTGCTCCTTCTCGGCCTGAGCTTCCTGACCCTCGGGGCCCAGGACGAGGCCGATTTCTACCAGCTCGAAAAGGTCAATATCCCCGAAAATATCAAGCTGGAAGTCGGCGGTATGGACTTCCTCCCCAACGGCGATCTGGCCGTGACCACCCGCCGCGGCGAGGTCTGGATAATCACCGACCCGACCGGCACCCCGAAGTACCGTCTGTTCGCCCGGGGCCTGCACGAGCCGCTGGGCCTTACCGCCCACGACGGCGCGATCTACATCGCCCAGCGGGGAGAGGTGACCAAGCTCTCGGACCGTGATAAAGACGGTACCGCCGATGTCTACGAGACGGTCTACGACATGCCCCTCACCGGCAACTACCACGAGTACCACTACGGCCCCATGTTCCTGCCCGACGGCACCTTCCTCACCACCCGAAATGTGGGATGGGAGGGACGAGGTGTCAGCAAGGCACCCTTCCGGGGCTGGATGATGCAGTACGACCCCGCCACCGACAACCTGATCCCCTTCGCCGCCGGCATGCGCAGTCCGGCGGGCTTCGGCACCAATATAGAGGGTGACATCTTCGTAGCCGAAAACCAGGGCGACTGGATCGGTTCCGGTCGCATCACCCACCTGAAGAAGGGCGACTTCGCAGGCCACCCCGCCAGCCTCCGCTGGGCCGGGGAGAAGGGCTCGGAAGTGAACCTGAAGGAGAGCGACCTGAACGACGATTTTCGGACGATGTACAATGCCCGCAAGGAATTGGGCAACGTGAAACTGCCCGCCGTCTGGTTCCCCCACGGCATCCTCGGCATTTCTACGGCCGCCATCATCAGCGATCGTACCGAAGGGGCGTTCGGTCCCTTCGCCGGGCAGATGCTCGTGAGCGACCAGGGCCAGAGCAAGATCATGCGCGTAGTCATGGAGAAGGTGGAGGGAGAGTACCAGGGCGTCGTGTTCCCGTTTCGGGAAGGATTCGGTTCCGGACTGATCCGCCTGAATTTCGGACCCGATAATGCCCTTTACGCCGGACAGACCGCCCGCGGCTGGGCAGCTACCGGAGGCGAGCAATATGACCTCGAACGCCTGAAGTGGACCGGTGAGGTGCCCTTCGAGATGTACGCGGTCCGTGCCGCTCCGGACGGCTTCGAGGTAGAATTCACCAAGCCCATCACCGCGGGTAGTATTCAGCCATCTAACTTTACCATCCAGAATTTCACCTACCTCTACCACCACAATTACGGTAGCCCGGTAATGGACATCCAGGCCAATACCGTTAAAAGCGCGGAGCTTCAGCCCGACGGTAAGACGGTGCGCTTGACGCTCGACGGTTTCCGCCCCGGCTACATCTACGAGCTTAAACTCGCCGGACTTCGCTCTGCCGATGGGGATAACCTTCTGCACGACTTCGGTTACTACACCCTCAACGCCATCCCCGGTGGCGGCGGCGGGGACGCAGGTGCCCCGGACAATCTCGCGGAAGCGGCGGGCTCAGCCAAGCGGCCCGCCGAAATGCCCGCCGACTGGAACGGCAGCTTCGACGAGGAGATCTTGCTCGAATCCGCCCTCGGGATGAAGTTCAAGCAGCAGTACCTCACGACGACGCCCGGTGCCAAGATCAAACTCACCTTCCGCAACCCCGATGATATGGAGCACAACTTCGTGCTCACGAGCGGGAAGATGGGCGACCGAGTCGGCATGGCCGCCCTGGACCTCGGTCTACAGGGCCCGGCGGTGGATTACATCCCCGAAATGCCCGAAGTACTGGTACACACTGAACTGGTAGCACCCGAAACGGAGGATACGATCTACTTCACCGCACCCACCAAACCGGGGACCTACGAGTACATCTGTACCGTCCCGGGTCACTATAAGGTGATGCGGGGCGTGCTGGTGGTGAAGGGGGCCCCCTCTAAGTAAGTGCGACCAGCACGCTGACCGCGTTTCCCCCGAATCCGGTCGCATTCACCAATACGCTGCGTGGCAGGCTGATGCGACTAGCCAGGACATCGCGGTAGGGCGGATACAACACCTCCTGACCCAGCATTGCCAGACCCGCTACCAGGGCCAGGGGACCGCTCGCCCCGAAGGTGTGACCAGTCGCCCACTTAGTAGTAGTGAGCGCGGGATGAGTATCTCCGAACACGGCTTGAATTGCCGCTAATTCCGCCGCGTCCCCCCGGGCCGTGCCGGGGGCGTGGGGCAGGATGAAATCCGGAATATGCGTATGCTGAGCGGTGGCGTCTCGCATGGATTGCTGGAGGGCCACTCCCTCCGGGCTGATTCCGGTGGCCGTGCCCGCGTTTTCCCGCGCAAAGCCCAATCCCCCGATCAGGTGCCCGTGGTTGGGGTGCAGCCGTTCCAGCGCCAGGAAGGCCGCTCCCTCACCAACGACCATCCCGGAGGCTGGTTGCTGGAGGGGCCGGCAGGCCGCGCGCTGCGGGTCATCGGGTGGGGTAGCGTACACCCGCAGTGCCTCCAGCTGCCGGAGCGTATAGGGGGTGAGCGGGGCCTCGGTTCCGCCTACCAGTACCCGGTCTGCCATGCCGGAGCGGAGCAGTGCCACCCCGTGCACCAGCGCGTTAAAACCACTCGAGCAGGTGACGCTCATGCCAGTCGAGAGGCCGGTGGAGCCGAAGTAGTCCGCCAGCGCGAAGGCCGGGCTACCCAAGGTGGTGCGCGGTGAAGTGCGTACCGGTAGCGTACCCCGTTCGGAGAATTCGGAGAAGGTAGATTCCCAGGAGGTGGTCGGTCCCCGGGAGGATCCGAGTAAGATGGCAAAGTCCTGGCCGGACCAGCCCGCCCCCAGGATGGCCTCTTCGGCGGCGTGGAGGGCAAGCAGGGTACTTCGGTCGGCCTGACGTTCCTCCACGAAGGTGTCGATCAGTTCGTGCTGCGGTAAGGTGCGAAATGCGTATACCGGAAGGCCGGTAGCTGCGTCCATGCTCCAGCAGGAATTCCCGAGACGCAACGTCTGGAGCGACTGCGCCACGCCCGCGCCGGCCGCGGAGATCATTCCCGTTCCTGCGATGCCTATATCCAAGACGGAGAGATTGCAAGGATGGAGTGAAGTCCAGTCACCAGCGACCGCACCTCCGTTTCCGTGTTGAAGGCATGCAGACACACGCGCAACCGCTCGGCTCCCGCGGGCACGGAGGGAGCGCGAACCCCCTTGACGAGCATACCCGCTTGAAGGAGTGATGCTTCAGCCTGCATGACTGCTTCATTCCCCGGAATGGGGATCAATTGAATGGGGCCGGTCTGGGTGTCCAGGCCGGAATAGTGTGCCCTCATCAGTTCCCGGTACACGTCAATCACCCCGTTAAGGGATTGACTAAGGCGGGCCTGTTCCGCTTCCAGCAGGTGGTACACTTGTTCCAAACCGGCGATGTGGTGGGGCCGGGGCGCGGTGGTGAAGATGAAGGGCCGGGAGAAATTGACCAGATAATCCCGGAGTAAGCCGGAGCCCAGGATGGCTGCTCCATGGTAGCCAGGTGCTTTGCCGTAGGTCAGTATGCAGGCGAATACCCGGTCCTGCAGTCCGTAGGCAGCGACCAGCCCGGTACCCCGCGGCCCGTCAATACCGATCGAGTGAGCTTCGTCCACCAGGAGGTGGGCCCCATTACGCACGCAGAGCTCCGCCAGTTCAGGGAGGGGCGCCGTATCGCCGTCCATGCTGAAGCGGCTCTCGGTCACCACGAAGCACTGTCCCCGGCCTGCAGACTGCGAAATAAGTTTATCGTACTGCTCCAACGAGTTGTGCCGGCACCTGCGCGCCGCCGCCCCGCTGAGCCGGATCCCGTCGCGGAGGCTGGCGTGGCAGAGTTCGTCGTAAATGACCGTATCGCCGCGTCGCAGCAGGCAACCCAGGAGGCCCAGGTTGGCCGTATAGCCGCTGCCGAAGAGGAGCGCGGAGGGGAAGCCATGGAAGGCGGCAATACGGTTTTCCAGCGCGTGAATGGTGGGGTGGTCACCCGAAATCAGCCGGCTGCCTGGTGCGGTCGTCGCCGGGATGGCCACCGGTTCCCCGATGAGCCGCGAGAAGCCGAGGTAGTCATTCGACCAGAAGTCGATCCCCGACCGGCCACCGGGTAGCTCGCGAAAGTGGCCCGAGTCGCGCAGTGACTGCAGGCGGCCGTTCAGAAAATCAGGACCATCCAAAGCTAGTCGCCCTGCTTGGTGGCCGAGCGGAAGATGCGGTCCCAGTTGATGCCGTTGAAGAGGCTGCCCTCCTTCACCGAGAACCAGATGAAGAGCGGTTTGCCGAGGATGTGGTCCTCGGGCACGAAACCCCACACCCGGCTGTCTTCGGAGTTGTGGCGGTTGTCACCCATCATCCAGTAGTAGTCCTGCCGGAAGGTGTACTCGGTGATCTCCATTCCATCCAGGTAGAACTTGCCGCCCCGCGTCTCGAAGGAGGGGTTGTGCTCGTACACCTGGATCGGGCGCCAGTACAGCTGGTAGTTGCGCTCGTCGAGGGTAATGGTCATGCCCTTGGCGGGGATTACGATGGGCCCGTAGTTATCAACCGTCCAGTTGCCGAAGTACTTCGCGCTGTGGGGGTAGAGGCGAACGCCGTTCGGCGCCGTCTGGTCGTAGAACTTGATGTCTGCCCCCGAGTCGCCGGCACGCAAGGCATTGACCTGGTCTTCGTCCAGGAACATGACGAAGCGAGTGGCATTGGCCTGCTGCACGTCATCGGTGCTGATGCCGAGGTCCGGCCAGTTGGTGCGGTTCGGGGGACCGGTGAAGGTGACGTCGTACAGAAACTGGATATTCTCCGGATCGGGAATCTGCGCTCCATTGATGAACAACTGGCGGTCGCGGATCTCGAGGGTCTCGCCCGGCAGGCCGACGGCGCGTTTGACGTAGTGGTCTTTTTTGTCGACGGGGCGGGTCACCAGCCCCGCCCGGCCGCTGGATATGGACTGGGCCGCGTTGGCGTCGATATTACCCATCTCGTAGTCATTGGCCGAGTAGGTGCGGTAGGGGAAGATGTAGACGCTGTCGCCGGAGGGTACGTTAAACACCACCGGGTCGTAGCGGTCCAGCTTTTCCAGGGCGGGCAGCCGGCGGTAGGGCAGTTCGGCGCCCTCGATGTAGCTCTCGCCGCCGACCACGGGCGCGCGGTTGTGCACCAGGGGCAGCATCAGCAGCGTCTCGGGGAGGCGCAGGCCGTAGTTAATTTTGGACACGAATAGGAAGTCTCCCACGTTGAGGTTACCCTCCATCGACGGGGTGGGAATGATGTAGCTCTCGATCAGGAGCAGACGGATCAGCGCGGCGGCGAAAATGGCGAAGATGGCCGCCTCGGCCCAGTCGCGCAGCACGGGCTTGGCGAAGGGCTCCTGGGCGCGGAGTTTGCGGATCTCCCGCTGGTCCTTGGATTTTTCGGCAGCGGCGAGCTTACGCTGCCACTCGCGCTCCTCCACGAGGATGGGGCCGCGGTAGACGGGATCCTGGGTGCCGAGCCAGCCGAAGTAGCCCCAACTGGCGATCACGGCGAGTACGTGCTCGAAAAAGCCGAAGCGGTTGAAACTGCGCGCCAGATCCACCATCAGGCCGGCGAACCAGATCATGTTAAAGTAGGGAATGAGCAGCAGCAGGCTGTAGCTGCCCTTGCGGCCGACCAGCTCGGCCACTACCCACATATTGTACCCGGGGATGAGCGCGTGGACGGCGGGGCGCCCGGCGCGCGGGAAAAGTCGGTACAGGGCGAGGCTGAGGCCGATGTAGCCGAGTAGCAGCACCCACGTTAACCAGGTCATAAGCGAGGATTGTTATCGAAGCGGCGAAGGTAAGCGTTTAGGGGAGGGTCTAGGGTCCGTTTTCGACGAATCCCTCCAGCCAGAGCTTGTGCCCGCCGCGGTGGCCCACGAAAAAGACCTTGACGTACTTGCGGAAGGAGCCCGGCAGGTCGGCGTCGTAGGTGACCGTGATGGTGCCCTCTTCCCCCGGTGCCACGGGTACGTCCTGCCACTCCGTAGCCGTGCAGCCGCAGCCTACGCGCACGTTCTCCACCGTCACGGATTCCGCGGCCAGATTGCGGAAGCGGAAGGTATACGTCACCGGCACGTCGAGCACCGTGTCCCCGACATCGACGGTCATCGGTGTGAGCCATTCGACGGGGGATCCCGGGGGGAGGGAAATATGGAGGAAGAGCAGCAGCAGTACCATGGGGGGTAAACGTCGGCGGGGTGCCGCTATTTCGTTAAGGAACTCCTATACTTGGATTCCGGCACGTGCAAATCGGCCCGCCGGGCATTATTCAGGCATACAATATCCCCCCCCATGAAAAAGATCTTTTTCACCCTCGCCCTCGCCCTGGGTTTCACCCTCACCGCCTATTCCCAGGTGGTGGTTGACGGCGTCAATATCAACAACCTGCAGGAAGTGCAGATGATCCGGATGATCGCCCAGGAGCGCTTCCTCTCGAATAAGGTGACCATCTTCGTCGACTACGGACAGAGCATCAACGGCGGTTCCCGCAACCGTATGGAAGTAATCGATCCCAACAATGGCGAGCGCATCCGCTTCAACAGTGTCATGCACGCCGTGAACTACCTCATCGCCAATGGCTGGACCTACCAGGAGGCCATGGTTCTCCCCAGTGAAGGCAACGCCAGTTCCACCGGCGGCAGCACCCAGTACTTGTTCGTACGGAACGCGATCTAGCAGCGATCAGATCTGGCCGCTCACTTTGACCCGGAACACGTGGGCGGGCCAGTAACCCGGATCCAGCCGGACGTAATTGGCGTTGTTGTTCCACCAGTAGGTTGCCCCCGTCAGCAGGTCCTCTACCTGGAAGCTCTTTTCTCCAACGAGTGATTTAGGTACGGTACAGTAGCCGTCCTGTACACTGTGCGGGTCGAAGTTGACGATGGTCCAGATGATGCTGCTGCGGTCGTCGCTGTACTTCACGTAGCTCAGCAGATTGGAATTATTGGTGTCCGTGAAAACCACGTTGTTCGTCTGTTGGAGCGCCGCGTGTTCCGCCCGGATGCGGTTGATGCGGGTATAGGATTCGGTGATCCGGTTGCGGTAGGACCAGTCGTAGTGACGGGCCATGTATTTCTCGCTGTCGTAGTACTCCTCCTTGCCGTTGGTATTGCCCCGGTTTTCCATGAGCTCGTAGCTGGGCCCGTAAACCCCAAAACTGCTCGACAGGGTAGCGGCGAGGAGCAGTCGCTTGACGAACTGGTTCTCGTTTGCGCCCATCATCTCGTAGGCCAGGATATCGGGGGTGTTGGGCCAGAAATTGGGCTGCATGAACTCGCTCAGCTCCGTGGTCGTCAGCTCCTCGATGTACTCCCGCATCTCGGCCGCGGTATTGCGCCAGGTGAAGTAGGTGTAGCTCTGCTGGAAGCCCCGCTTGGCCAGTTCGGCCATGATGGCGGGCCGGGTGAAGGCCTCGGCCAGGAAGATCACGTCGGGGTAGCGGTCGTTCGTTTCCCGGATGATATATTCCCAGAAGCGGTAGGGCTTGGTGTGGGGGTTATCGACCCGGAAGATGCGTACGCCGGCCTCGCACCAGTACAGCGTCACCTCCAGCAATTCCTCCCACAGCGCCTTCCAGTCCTCGGTCTCGAAGTTGATCGGGACGATGTCCTGGTACTTCTTGGGCGGGTTTTCGGCGTACATGATCGATCCGTCCGGGCGCCAGATGAACCACTCCGGGTGCTCCGTGATGTAGGGGTGGTCGGGGGCGCACTGGAAAGCCAGGTCGAGGGCGATTTCCATGCCGTGCTCGCGGCAGCTGTTCATCAGCCGCTGGTAGTCGTTGAGGTCACCCAGTTCGGGTATCAGGCTCTTGTGGCCGCCCTCCTTGGCGCCGATGGCCCACGGACTGCCGGGCTCCCCCTCCATCGCCTGGACGGCGTTGTTGCGGCCCTTGCGGTTTTTATAGCCGACGGGGTGGACGGGCGGCAGGTACAGCACGTTGAAACCAAATTCTTTGATGCGGGGCAGGAGCGCTTCGGTGTCCGCAAAAGTGCCGGAGCGGCGTACGTCGGGCGAGGTGGAGCGGGGGAACAGTTCGTACCAGCTGCTGAAGCGTTCACGGGCGCGTCCCACCTTAACCCGCAGACCGGGATCGTACACCGTGACGTGACGGCGAAGGGGATAATCCTGCAGGAGTTGTGCAAATTCATCGCCCAGCACGTAAGCGACGGCGGTGGGGGTTTCCGCGCCCAGCCGCTGAATGGCTTGTGTGATGCGGTGGTGATGGTGCTCACCCAGGATATCGGCTTTTTCACTCAGGAAGTTGGCGCCGATCTGGAGTTCGATGCCCATTTCCTGGCCGTCGGCCTGTTTCTTCTTGAAGCCGCGGTACCAGGTCTTCAGGTGGTCTACCCAGGCGACCAGCCGGTACTCGTAGTAGCCCTGCGCATCGACAGTAAAGGAGCCCGTCCAGAGGTCATTGACGCCCTCCGTCATTTCGGTCATCTCCCAGTCCTCGCTGCCGGCCTTGCGGTATTCTATGAGGGCCCGCAGGTAATCGTGGCTGTCGCCAAAAATGTTGGCCGATACCGCCACGCGCTCACCGACCACCCGCTTGATGGGGAATCTTCCGTGGTTTACTTCCGGTTTGACTTGGTCAATTATGGTACGGTTCTGCATTGGCTGGGTGGGGTTGAGTAAAGGCATAGAAAGGATTTGCCCGGTTTACGTTCGATGGCCGCCCCACTATTTTAGCGAGCGGCCCGGATAGCCCCGCCGGAGGGGTGCTTGTTGTGATTGCTGCTATCTTCGCGCCGCCAACCACAACCAGGGGGGGCATGTTACACCTCCTCACATAAAACCACACCTTGTCTATGGCTTACGATCTAATCGTCGTCGGGAGCGGCCCCGGCGGATACGTCGCCGCAATCAGAGCCGCCCAGTTGGGCATGAAAGTCGCCGTCGTCGAGCGGGAAAGCCTCGGGGGCATCTGCCTCAACTGGGGGTGTATCCCCACCAAGGCCCTGCTGAAGAGCGCCCAGGTATTTGAATACATTAGCCACGCCGCCGACTACGGCATCGAGGTCGCCGAGCCCCAGGCCGATTTCTCCAAGATGATCGGCCGCAGCCGCGGCGTCGCCGACGGCATGAGCAAGGGCATCAACTTCCTCTTTCGCAAGAATAAGATCGATGTCCTGGCCGGTACCGGCAAACTGATCCGCGGCAAAAAGGTCGAGGTCACCGACGAGAACGGCAAGGCCACTACCCACGATGCCGAGCACATCATCCTCGCCACCGGTACCCGCGCCCGTCAGCTGCCCAACCTGCCCATCGATGGCAAGAAGATCATCGGCTACCGCGAGGCCATGACCCTGCCCGAGCAGCCCAAGCGCATGGTCGTGGTCGGCGCCGGCGCCATCGGCGTGGAGTTCGCCTACTTCTACAGCAGTATCGGCACCGAAGTGACCATCGTCGAATTTATGGAGCAGGGGCTCGTCCCCCGCGAGGACGCCGACATCTCGAAGGAGCTCACCAAGATCTACAAGAAGAAGGGCATCAAGACCCTGGCCAACACCAGCGTCGAAAACGTCGATACCTCCGGCGATAGCCTCAAGGTCACCACCAAGAACCGCAAGACGGGCAAGGAGGAGGTCATCGAGTGCGACATCGTCCTCTCCGCCGCCGGCGTCACCCCCAACACCGAGAACATCGGACTGGAGGACCTCGGCATCAAGACCGACCGCGGCATCATCCAGGTCGACGATATGTACCGGACCAACGTCCCCGGCATCTACGCGATCGGTGACGTGATCCCCGGCCCCGCCCTGGCCCACGTCGCCAGCGCCGAAGGCATCATCTGCGTCGAGAACATCGCCGGCCTCAAGCCCGAGGAGCTGGATTACAACAACATCCCCGGCTGTACCTACTGCTCCCCCGAGGTGGCCAGTGTCGGGTACACCGAGGAGGCCGCCCGCGAGGCCGGCTACGAACTGAAGATCGGCAAGTTCCCCTTCTCCGCGTCCGGCAAGGCCAGCGCCGCCGGGGCCAAGGAGGGCTTCGTCAAGGTCATTTTCGACGCGAAGTACGGCGAATGGCTCGGTGCCCACATGATCGGCGCCAACGTCACTGAGATGATCGCCGAGGTGGTCGCCAGCCGCAAGCTCGAGACCACGGGCCACGAGGTCATCAAGACCGTGCACCCGCACCCCACCATGAGTGAGGCAGTGATGGAGGCGGCGGCGGCTGCCTATGATGAGGTAATTCACCTGTAGCTTGCCGCGCCTGTGGCACCTCCGTGTTTAAGCATCGGTTAGACAAAGAAAAGCCCCGCCGGAACAAATCCGGCGGGGCTTTCCTATTCTAGGAAAATAAAGACTAAGCCTCCTCGGGCTTGGCCTCTGCCTCCGGCTCCTCGATCTTCTTGGCGAAGCGGGTCTTGCCGAATTTCTTGTTGAACTTGTCGATGCGGCCGGCGGTGTCGACGAACTGCATTTTCCCGGTAAAGAAGGGGTGGCTCTCGCTGGAGATCTCCAGTTTGATGAGGGGGTATTCCTTACCGTCTTCGAAGGTATCGGTATCACGCGTCTTGGCGCAGGACTTACCCAGCCAGTCCACGTTGGCGTTGATGTCACGGAAGATCACCTTGCGGTAGGATTCGGGGTGCAGTTCCTTTTTCATCGATCGTTATTTTTTGGAGCGCAAAGGTAAGGAATTTTATCTTTAAGCCGTGCGATCCTTCTACTTTTTCGTGTTTCTCGCCTCGTTTTGGCCGCTGATTACGTCCGGACAGGCGCTACGGATCACCGAATTTATGGCCGATCCCAATCCGGTAGTCGGTCTGCCCGATGCCGAGTACGTCGAGATCTACAATCCTGCGGATACGGCCATGGAGATTTCCACACTTGGCATCGCGAGCGGAGGACGGGCGGTGTACGCAGGTGCCGGGGAGGAAGCCCTGGCGGCGGGGGCCTACCTCGTGCTGGTCCCGGAAGCGGACGCCGCGGCCTTCAGCTCCCTGCCTGTTCGCACGCTTCCTTTATCGCTGCCGGGGCTGACGAACGGGGGAGACGAGATCGTCCTGCTGCTCGGCACGGACACCCTTTTTAAACTTACATACACCTCCGACTGGTACCACGACCCCAATCGGGATGGCGGCGGCTACAGCCTCGCCTACACCGGTTCCGGCGACCCGGACTGCGGCGGCAACTGGCGGGCCAGCATGGATCCCACGGGCGGTACCCCGGGCCGGCCCAACAGCGTACTCGGTATGCGGGCCGATAGCATTCCCCCCCAATTGACCGCTTCCCTCATCGACTCATCCGGAATTACGCTGGCGTTTTCGGAACCCATAGCTACGCCGCTGTACGCGACGCTCGACGGTGCGCCTATGGAGCTGAAGGAGGGGAACGACGGGGAATACTTCATTCCGCTAAGCCCGGTCTCCGGGCGGGTGTACCGGCTCGTGATCGCGGCCGACTTCGCCGACTGTGCCGGGAACTATACCGAAGCGGACCTTGAAGTTCCCCTGCTCCTCCCGGAGACCCCGGCACCCGGCGCCCTCCGCCTGAATGAGGTGCTCTTCAACCCGGTGGCGGACGGTAGTGATTTCGTGGAGTTGTACAATAATGGACTGAAGACCATCAACCTCGGCGGATTGATGATCAGTAACGATCGATCCAGCTCGCGGCCCCGGCCAATCGAGACCACCTACCTGCTGGAACCGGGCGACTACGTGGTGCTCACCCCCAGTCCCGAGGATATCGCCGCACGTTTTCCGGCGGTGGAGCGCGACCGGCTGATCGCCCTTGCGCTGCCCCCCCTGCCGAATGAAGCGGGCAACGTGACCGTGAGCACGGCCGACGGAATTGTGCTGGATGCGTTGGATTACCACGAGGCCCTGCACGCCGGGCTGCTCAATACCCCCGAGGGGGTCAGCCTGGAACGACTGGATCCTTCCGTCGACACCGACGCCCCCGGCAACTGGGCCTCGGCGGCGGGCGACACCGGATTCGGCACCCCCACGCGGATCAATAGCCGCCACCTGGCAAAACTCCAGGATGGGGTGCGCTACAGGCTGGAGGTCCCGGTAAAGGTATTCAGCCCCGATGGTGAAGGCTTTGAGGACGAGTTCGTGTTGCACTACAACGGCGAAGGGGTAGGGGGGCTGGCCGCCTCTTCGATATTTAACCTGGACGGGCAGCCCATAGCGGTCGATCGCCCCACGGTATCCCTCGGGCGGGAGGGCGAACTCCGCTGGGACGGACGCGACGACGCCGGCCACATCGTGCCGGCAGGTCCTTACCTGTTGCTGCTGGAAATCTTTTCCCCGGCGGGCGACACCCGGCGGGAGAAAATTGTTGCCGTAGTAGCCCCCAGCCGATGACCCCCTTCGACCAGTCCGTTTTCCACTTCATCAATCAGCAAATGGCCAATCCATTCCTGGACGCCGTGCTGCCGGTGTACCGGGATAAGCTGACCTGGATCCCGCTTTACGCCCTGCTGGTTTGGCTGATGTACCGCCGGCTCGGCTGGCGGCAGACCCTTTACGTGCTCATCTGCACGGCCGGGGTGATCGCGGTGGCCGACCAGATCGCCGCCAGCCTCCTGAAGCCGTGGGTTGGCCGCCTGCGCCCCTGCGCCGATCCGCAGCTGGTGGGCGGCGTCCGGGAGCTGGTCGGTTGCGGCGGACAGTATGGCTTCCCCTCCAACCACGCCACCAATCATTTCGCGCTGGCCACGGTGTTATCGATGACCTTTCTCCACCGCGCGGGCTGGCGGATCGCGGTATTCCTGTGGGCCCTCAGTATCGCCCTGGCGCAGGTGTACGTGGGTAAACACTACCCGTCCGACATCCTGGCCGGGGCGCTGCTGGGTGTCAGTTTGGGCATCATCGGAGTGTACGTTCTCCGGGCGCTGACCCGGCCGCGGGCCGTAACCTAATCCGGGGCCGTAACGTTTGCGTAACTCCGAGTACACCCACTATGGCCCCCTGGCAGTATCTCCTACTCTTTTCGACCGCCCTGGTGGGTGGCGGGGCCGCCATTTGGGGCGATGCCCGCTTTCGCCGCTACCTGCCGACCCTGCTGTCCTTCAGCGGTGCTTACCTGTTGGGCATTGCCGCCCTTGAGCTAATTCCCGACGTCTTCGGCGGCGCGTCCGAGACGGCCGGGTTGTGGCTGCTGTTGGGCTTCTTCATCCAGCTGTTGCTCGAAGGATTCAGCGAGGGAGTGGAGCACGGGCACGTCCACGCCCACCGCGGACAGGGCGTGGGCTTCGCCCTCGGCATCATGTTCGGTCTGGGTATCCACGCGTTTTTGGAGGGGCTGCCGCTCGGGGCCACCTTGGTCGACGGCACGGGACACGGGGCGCATTCCCACGACGGCCATCTGCTGTACGGGATCGCGATGCACAAGCTGCCCGCCGCCTTCGCGCTCGGACTCCTCCTGCGGGGATCGGGATACAGCAAGGCGTTCGTGTGGACGTGCCTCGCCATTTTCGGCTTGCTCTCGCCCGTCGGGGCCATAGTCGCCGAGGCGCTCAGTATCGACCCGCTCTGGCGGAGCCGCATTCTGGCTCTGGTAGTAGGCAGCTTCCTGCACATCTCCACCACGATCCTTTTCGAGGCCGACGGCACCCACCGCCACGGGATCTCCGTGACCAAATTCCTCATCATTCTTACCGGGATGGTGGTGGCCTACCTCACCGTCCGTTAGGGTGCAGTAGCCACTAAATCCACTTTCCCCCGATGACCTCGCCCCGCGAATACTCCTCCCGCACCATCGGGATCCTGTGTCTGCTGCTGGGGGCGGTACTCTTCAGTTCCAAGGGCGTCATCATCAAACTTGCCTACCGGTACGACGTCAGCAGCGTGAGCTTACTCGGGCTGCGCATGATTTTTTCCCTGCCGCTCTTCCTGCTGATCGGCTATTTCCGCGGCGGCAAAAAGGGGGTTCGCGCGCCCATGACGCGCCGCGACGTCTTCACCATCGTAGTACTGGGCGTCGTGGGCTACTACCTCGCCAGCCTGACCGACTTTCTGGGGCTGCAGTACATTACGGCTGGTATGGAGCGCGTGATCCTTTTCACCTATCCGACCATGGTGCTCATGATCCAACGGATCGTTTTCGGTACGCCCATTCGTCCGGTGCAGTGGCGGGCCACGGCCGCCTGCTACCTGGGTATCGTCATTGCCTTCAGTGGCTCGGACCTCAGCGCGGGGGGCGATTTCCTCAAGGGGGCGGGCTTTATCTTCCTGAGTGCGCTGCTGTATGGCACCTACATCATCGGTAGCGGCCGGCTGGCGCCCAGGCTTGGCAACGTGCGCTTTACGAGTCTCGCGCTCATCGTTTCTTCAGTGGCCGTGATTACTCACGTGGTCGTGGCGGGGGCGCAGGTGCGGGGGTTGCCCGTGCCCGTTTACGTCTACGCCGGAGTGATGGCGGTGTTCAGCACCGTGATGCCGAGTTACCTGGTCACCGAGGGGGTCAAGCGGCTGGGCGCGGGGGACGCGGCTATCATCGGCGCGGTGGGGCCGATAGCGACCATCCTAATGGAATACTTCGTGCTCCAGGAACACATCAATATCCTGCAGGGGTTGGGCGCGCTGTTCATCATCGGCGGGGTGATCGCAATCGGCCGGAACAAGGGGTCGTAAAACAAATTGTGTTATCTTAGCGCCCCACGAAAAATAGCCATGGCCAAAGTAAAAGTCGCCTTCTTCTGTACCAACTGCGGCGCCGAAAGTCCGAAGTGGATGGGGCAGTGCCCCTCCTGCAAAGCCTGGAATACCCTGGTGGAGGAGAAGGTGGTCCAGACCAAAAAT